>DATHFI010000029.1:0-10611 GCA_035490275.1 Planctomycetota bacterium | reverse complement strand
CGTCGATATGGCGCCGGATGAACTCCACCGCGCGATCCACGCCGCCGGCGGGTCGCGCCAGGCCGCTTTCGGGCACTTCCAACAGCGCCCGCAGAACGAAGGGCGTCAGCGACTGGCCCGACTTCAACAACCCGTACGTCTCGCTGTGCCACCCTCCGTCCCGATCCTGGCGGGTCCAGAGGAACTCCGCGGCCCGGCGGAGGGCCGTGTCCCGATCCGGCGCCGGACGCCCGCAGGCCGACAGCGCCAGGACGAGGACCGCCGCGACCCGCCGCATCGGGCTACGAGCGGGCGGCCGTGCGCTCGGCGAGGAGCGTCAGGATCGCGCCGCTCGTGCAGGCGACGCGGCCCGTGATGCAGTGGTGGCCGGCCCACGTCCCGTCCTGGTTCTGCAGCTTGACGAGGTGCTCGCGGATCTTGCCGTTCCACTTCTTCCAATCGTCGCCCCCGGCGCGGACCAGGCTGTCGCTGACATTCATGTAGGAGATGAACTCCTCGCCCCCCATCGAGCCGAAACCCCCCACGAAAGAGGCCTCGCCGATTTTCTTTGAGGCCGCATCCTTCACCATCCTTGAATCGTATCGGCCCGAGGCGGGAGCGCGCGATGCCTCCTCGAGCGCCGCGCCGGCCGCGTACAGCTCCACACCGGCGCCGTCGGCCGCCTCGAAATGATCCCCCTTGGCATCCAGCCGGCCCATCTGGTACTTGCCCGCCCGGTCGAGATTCTCCTGCTGAACCGTCGCGCTCTTCCCCTGGGCCGCGTAGAGACCACGTGATGCGAGGCTCGTGCCGATCACGGGCGCCCAGCCGCCGCCCTGGTTCCAGCTCCCGTCCTTGCCCTGGTTGTCCTGGATCTTGGCGACACATTTCTCGAGCGCCTTGTGGACGCGCCGACCGGCCTCCGCGTCCGTCACGCGGCCGTCCGCCTCGGCGAGGACGAGATTGGCCAGGAAGGTGTCGATGTTCTGGCCGAGCTTCCGCTGGATCTGAGTGCCGGTGCGTTTCGTGACGGGCAGGCCCTCCGCGGGCGACGCCTCGACGTTCGCGAGGATGAACCGGATGCCCCGGTCGAGCGCCTCACGAAAAGGTCCCTGGCTCGGCGTGTTTCCCGCCCGCATCAGCGCCAGGCACACCATCGCCGTGTTGGCGACGTCGTTTCCCTGCGATTCCAGCGGAACGTCTTTTCGGACGACCTCGGTGACGCCGCCATCCTGGCCCCATCCGCCGTCCGAGCCCTGCACGGAAACGAGCCACTTCAAGCCCTTCTGGACCGTCTCGTCCAGCGGCACGTTCTGCCAGTCCTGGTGGAGCCCGCCTCCGGTGACCGCGCCGGTCCCCGCCTTGGCGCCCGAATCGGGAATTTTCCGATCCCCCTCCGCTTGACGGCAGGCCCCGAAGGCCAGCATCCCCAGCAACGCCAGCCCGAACCGAGCTTTCCGAGCGTCCATGACGGACTCCTTTCGTACGAGGTTCACCCCCTTTGACGCGAAAAGGCCGGCAAAGTTCGCGAAAAATGCGCGGAGCCGCGGACGCGCGGGCTCAGATCGCGTGAAGCGCCGAGGTTTCCTGTTGAAATCGGCGCTTCAACCTTCTACACTTGCCCGCTTCCGGGAGAATGGTCATGCCGACCCCGAAACGGAAACTCGCGAACAGCTGGCGCAAGAACCGCCGGTCGCACGATCACGTCCACGTGCCGAATCTCTCCATCTGCCCCCGCTGCAACCAGCCGAAGCAGGCGCACCGCGTGTGCGGGACCTGCGGTTACTACAAGGGCGCGATGGTCGTGGACATGAAGAAGCTGTAGAATTCCCCTTGGCTTTCCGACCCCGCGATTCAGGCCGCTTCCGGACGCCCGCATGAGAATCGCCATCGACGCCATGGGCGGGGACCACGCCCCGGAGGAAATCGTCAGGGGCGCCTGCGACGCCGCGCCGCAAGTGCCGGGAGCCACCCTCGTCCTCGTCGGGCAAACCGATCGCGTCCAGGCCGCCCTCGCCGCCTGCGGACCCCGCCCGCGCAACCTCGAGATTCAGCAGGCCGGCGAAGTCATCGAGATGCACGAGGACCCGCGCCGGGCCCTGCTCCGGAAGCGCGACTCGTCGACCCATATCGGCCTCGGACTCGTGAAGCACGCCCGGGCCGACGCCTTCATCTCCGCCGGGAACACCGGGGCGCTCGTGGGAGGCGCGACCGTGCCCGTCTTCGGGCTCGGCTGCCTCGAGGGCGTGAAGCGCCCCGCGATCGCCGTGCCGATGCCCACCGAGAACGGATTCTCGGCCCTCGTCGACGCGGGCGCCAACAAGGAGTGCAAGCCGATCCACCTCCTCCAGTGGGCCGTCATGGGCTCGGTCTACATCAAGTACCTCCGCAAGGAGATCACCGAGCCGACGGTCGCCCTCCTGAACATCGGCGAGGAGCGCAACAAGGGGACCGCCCTCATCCAGGAGGCGTACGCGCTCCTCGAGAAGTCCCACTTGAAGTTCATCGGGAACATCGAGCCGCACAAGCTCTTCTCCGGGAAGGCGGACGTGGTCGTCTGCGACGGCTTCACGGGGAACGTCTTCCTGAAGACGAGCGAGGGGCTCTCGAACTTCCTGATGGGCATGATCCGCTCGAACGGACTCTCGGAGAGCGAGGACATCCGCCGCGGGATTTCCAAGATCGAGCAGCGGACGGACTATTCCTCGGTCGGCGGCGCGCCCCTGCTCGGGGTCCGCGGGATCGTCCTGAAGTGCCACGGCCGGTCGAAGGCGCGCGCCGTCGTCAACGCGATCCTCATCGCGGCGGGGTTCGTCAAGGATCGGCTCAACGACCACATCGTCGAGGAGCTGAAATCCGAGGGTCACGTCGGCTGGTTTTCGGGGTGGTGGCACAAGGCCAAGGAGGAGCCGGACGCTCCATGAGGACGCTCCAGAAGGTCCGCGTCGCCGCCACCGGCTCCTACGTTCCCGACCGCGTCCTCGACAACGCCTACTTCTCGAAGATCGTCGACACGAACGACGCCTGGATCCTCGACCGGACCGGCATCCGCGAGCGCCGGATTTCGGCGGAGGGCCAGGTGACGAGCGACCTCGCGGCCGAGGCGGGGCGCCGGGCGCTGAAGGCGGCCGGGCGCGCGCCGGGGGACGTCGAGCTCCTGATCGTGGCGACCTCGTCGCCCGACCGGATCGTCCCGGGGACCGCGGCGTACGTCCAGGCCAAGCTGGGCTGCTTCAATTCGGGCGCCGTCGACCACATCGCGGCCTGCTCCGGCTACATCTACGCGCTCTCGGCGGGATGGAACTACGTCGCGAACGGGCAGGTGAAGAACTGCCTCGTCATCGGCGCGGAACAGCTGACGCGGATCACGAACTACGAGGATCGGGGCACCTGCATCCTCTTCGGCGACGCCGCGGGCGCGCTCCTTCTCGAGCCCTCCGTCGAGGGGACGAGCGACATCCTCTACTCGAAGCTCGGAGCGGACGGGCGCGGGGAGAGGTACATCATCGTCCCGGCCGGAGGCACGGCGATGCAGCCCACGGCGGAGCGGCTGGAGAAGAAGCTCGACAAGATCCAGATGATGGGGCGCGAGGTGTACAAGTTCGCGATCACGAAGTTCGTGGAGCTGATCAAGGACGCCTGCGCGCGGATCGGGGTCTCGCCCGACCAGATCGACGTCCTCGTCCCCCACCAGGTCAACCTGCGGATCATCGAGAGTGCGGCCGAAAAGCTGAAGATCCCGATGGACAAGATCGTCGTCAACCTCGACCGGTACGGGAACACCTCGGCGGCGAGCATCCCGGTGGCGATCGACGAGGCGGCGCGCGCGGGGCGCATCAAGCGGGGCCACCTCGTGGTTACCGTCGCGTTCGGCGCAGGACTGACCTGGGGTTCCGTCGCGCTTCGCTGGTGACCATGGCCAAGGTCGCCGTTGTATTCGCAGGACAAGGCGCCCAGTCCATCGGAATGGGCAAATCGCTTTGCGAGCGCCATCCGCCCGCCCGCGCGCTCTTCGACCGCGCTTCAAAAGTCCTCGGATTTGACCTCGCGAAAGTATGTTTCGAAGGACCCGCCGAGCGCCTCAACCGCACCGACATCTGCCAGCCCGCCCTGCTCGTCCACGCCTTCGCGGCGGCGGACGCCCACTCCTTCGAACGGGACGAAATAGTCGCCGTCGCAGGCCTCAGCCTCGGCGAGTACACCGCGAACCTCTTCGCGGGCGCGCTCGATTTCGAGACCGCGGTCGACCTGGTGCGCAAGCGGGGCGCGTGGATGCAGGAGGCGTGCGACGCGACGCCGAGCGGGATGGTCTCGGTCCTCGGGCTCGACCTCGCGAAGGTACGCGGCGCGATCGCGGGGATGGACGGGGTCGGCGTCGCCAACGTCAACAGCCCCGGCCAGACGGTGATCAGCGGCCCGAATAGTCCGCTCGCGAAGGCCGCCGAGGCGTGCAAGGCGGCCGGTGCGAAGCGGTGCATCCCGCTCAAGGTTGCGGGCGCGTACCACTCCCCCGTCATGGCGCCGGCGCAGGAGAAGATGCGCGCGGAGCTCGCGCGGACGGCGTTCACGGCCCCGAAGATGCCTGTCGTGGTCAATGTGACCGGCAAGTCGGTCACGGATCCCGAGGGGCTCCGGTCGAGCCTCGCGACGCAGATCTGCGCCTCCGTCCTGTGGGAAGACGCGGTGCGGACGATGGCCTCCCTGGGCGTGACCAGATTCCTCGAGTTCGGCCCCGGCAAAGTGCTCGCGGGCCTCGTCAAGAAGACCGTTGAGTCCGCCGAAATCGAGAGTTACGAATGAGCCGAGTCGTCATCCGTCATCTGTCATCTGTCATCCGTCATCGTTCGGAGAGCTACGAATGAGCCTCGCCATCGACTTGAAGGGGCGCAAGGCGCTCGTCACGGGGGCGTCGCGCGGGATCGGGCGCGAGATCGCCGTCACCCTCGCGCAGTCCGGCGCCGACGTGGCGTGCCTCGCCACGAACGCGATGATGCTCGAGGAGACCTGCAAGGCCGCGCGGGAGCACGGCGTGCGGGCCGAGGCGATTCAGTGCGACATCGGCATCCCGGCGCAGATCGAGGCGGCCGTGGCGAAGGCCGCGGAGCTGTTCGGCGGCCTCGACATCCTCGTCAACAACGCGGGCGTCACCAAGGACAACCTCCTGCTCCGGATGAAGGAGGAGGAGTGGGACAAGGTTCTCGGGATCAACCTCAAGGGCGGTTTCCTCTTCATGAAGGCCGCCTTCCGCCACCTCATGCGATCGAAGGCCGGGCGCGTGATCAACATCGCGAGCGTTGCGGGGATCATCGGGAACCCGGGCCAGGCGAACTACAGCGCCTCGAAGGCGGGCCTTATCGCCCTGACCAAGTCGGCGGCGCGCGAATTCGCGTCGCGCGCCATCTGCATCAACGCGGTCGCCCCGGGATTCGTGAAGACCGACATGGCGGCCGGCGTGGACGCCAAGACGCTGGCCGCCGCGATCGACGCCATCCCCTTCCGCCGCATGGGCGAGCCGCGGGAGATCGCCGAGGTCGTCGTCTTCCTCGCGAGCGATCTCGCGCGCTACATCACCGGCCAGGTGATCGTCGTCGACGGCGGCATGACCATGTAGGGCTCCAGACTCTCGACTAGTTTCTCCTCATCGCTATACTTGTCCCCATGTCCACGGCTGACCGGCTCAATCATCTCGAAAAACTCCGCAAGAAAGCCCTGGAGGGCGGCGGCCGGGAGAAGATCGAAAAACAGCACGCCGCGGGCAAGATGTCCGCGCGCGAGCGCCTCGACCTCCTCCTCGACGAGGGCTCGTTCGAGGAGCTGGACATGTTCGTCCAGCACGACGCCACCGGCTTCGGGATGGAGCGGAAGAAGCACCTCGGGGACGGCGTCGTCACCGGCTTCGGGCGGATCGACGGGCGCCCCGTCGGCGTCTTCTCCCAGGATTTCACCGTCTTCGGCGGATCGCTCGGCAGCGCCCACGCGCGCAAGATCTGCAAGGTGATGGAGCACGCCGTCCGTCTCGGGATGCCCGTCATCGGCCTCAACGACTCCGGCGGCGCGCGCATCCAGGAGGGCGTGGAGTCGCTCGGCGGCTACGCGGACATCTTCCTCAAGAACACTCTCGCGAGCGGCGTCATCCCGCAGATCAGCGTCATCCTCGGCCCCTGCGCGGGCGGCGCGGTCTACTCCCCCGCGATCACGGACTTCGTCTTCATGGTCGAGGGGACGAGCTACATGTTCGTGACGGGCCCGAACGTGATCAAGGAGGTGACCCACGAAACGGTCACCTTGGAGCAGCTCGGCGGCGCCGCGGTCCACAACGAGACGAGCGGCGTCGCCCACTTCTCCGCGAAGAACGAGCCCGACGTCCTCCGCATGGTCCGGACGCTCCTCTCGTACCTGCCGCAGAACAATCTCGAGGAGCCTCCCCAAGTTCCCGCCGGGGACGACCCGAACCGGCGGGACGAGGAGCTGAACCGGATCATCCCGGACAGCCCGGCGAAACCCTACGACATGAAGTCGGTCCTCGCGTCGGTGATGGACAACCGCGAGTTCTTCGAGGTCCACGCGGGGTACGCGAAAAACATCATCGTCGGATTCGGGCGACTGAATGGCCGGAGCGTCGGCGTCGTGGCGCAGCAGCCGTCGGTGCTCGCGGGCTGCCTCGACATCCAGGCCTCGATCAAGGGGGCGCGGTTCGTGCGATTCTGCGACGCCTTCAACATCCCGATCCTCACGTTCGAGGACGTGCCGGGCTTCCTGCCGGGGGTCACGCAGGAGCACGGCGGGATCATCCGGAACGGCGCGAAGCTCCTGTACGCCTACTGCGAGGCGACCGTGCCGAAGATCACGGTGATCACGCGGAAGGCGTACGGCGGCGCCTACGACGTCATGAACTCGAAGCACATCCGCGGCGACCTCAACTTCGCCTGGCCCACGGCGGAGATCGCCGTCATGGGCCCCGAGGGCGCCGTCAACATCATCTTCAAGGACGAGATCGAGAAGGCGAAGGACCCGAAGGCCGAACGCGAGCGGCGCATCGCCGAGTACCGCGAGAAGTTCGCCAATCCCTACATCGCGGCGGAGAAGGGATTCATCGACGCCGTCATCGAGCCCGCGGAGACGCGGCGGCGCCTGATCCGCGGCCTCGAGGTGCTGAAAAACAAGCGGGACCAGAACCCGCCGCGCAAACACGGCAACATTCCCCTGTAGCGTTCAGCGGTCAGCAGTCAGCAGTCCGCATACCGAATCCGAGAACCTCCGGCCCTCCTCCGGCGCTTCAGGGGGACGGAGGAACTCATGAAACACCTGACCTGCCTGGCGATTTTGACCATCGTCGGTTGCGGAGGGGCCGGAAGCCTTTACCAGAGCGACGAGTACCAGAAGCGGCCATCCATCAACGCGTCCCTCGTCAAGGACGACAAGGCGATGCTCAGCGAGGAGGGGATCCGGACGCTCCTTGAATCGCGGATCCGGATTTCCGGGCGCGTGAAGCTGGCGGTCCTGCCGCTCGGCCACCAGGGGACGCACGGGGAGGAGCGCGGCTGGGGGGCGTACGGATTCTCGCGCGAGGTGGAATTTCCGCAGGAGCGGAAGGCCTACCTCGAGGCGCTCGAGGGGCCCCTCGCGGAGACCGGACGGTTCACGGAGATCACGCACGTGCCCGCCCTGATGCTTCCGCCCGAGCCCTCGTTGACGCGCCTCCGGGAGGCCGCGGCCCTCATGCAGGCCGAGCTGCTGCTGGTCTATTCCACGCGGAGCCATCTCGTGAGCTGGCGGGGACTCTTTCACATCGCCCGGGACGAGGTCCGCGCGCTGGCGTCCATCGAACTGATCCTGCTCGACGTCCGCACGGGCGTGGTTCCATACGCCGAGACCTTCGACGCCGAACACCTGGAGAAGGAGGCGTCGGGCGACCTCGCGCTCGTCGAGACCCAGCGCCGCGCCGAAAAAGTGGCCACCCTCGGCGCGATGCGGAAAGCCGCGGACGGTTTGAAGCAATTCCTGTCGAAACCCTGACCCCGGGCGATTGACCGGGGCCCCGGAGCACGGCTAGAGTCTCCTCTCGGACGCAGTCCACGGGAGACTCTCATGGGCGATTTCCTTTCCGCGCAGGTCCTCATCGCGCTCGTGACCCTGACCGCGATGGAGATCGTCCTCGGGATCGACAACATCGTTTTCCTGTCGATCCTTTCCGGGAAGCTTCCGGCGGCTCAGCAGCCGAAGGCGCGCCGCATCGGGCTCGTCCTCGCCCTGATCATGCGGCTGGGCCTCCTCTTTTCCATCAGCTGGGTCATGAGCCTTGACGACAATCTCTTCACGGTCTTGAAGCACGGTTTCTCCGGCCGAAACCTGATCCTCCTGGGCGGCGGGCTATTCCTGGTCGCGAAATCGACGCACGAGATCTACGACAAGCTCGAGGTGGAGCATGAGGAGGCTGTCGGGCCGGCCGGCCGGGGCACCTTCGGGCTCGTGGTGGGACAAATCGTCGCGCTCGACATCGTCTTCTCGCTGGACTCCGTGATCACCGCGGTGGGAATGGTCCAGGACCTTGCGGTCATCGTGGTGGCGATGGTCCTTTCGGTCCTCGTGATGCTCGCCTTCGCCGGGTCGATCGGCGCCTTCGTGAACCGCCATCCGAGCATGAAGATCCTGGCCTTGAGCTTCCTGCTCCTGATCGGCGTGATGCTCGTCGCGGAGGGGTTCGGCCAGCACGTCAACAAGGGGTACATCTACTTCGCGATGGCCTTCTCGCTCCTCGTGGAGCTGCTCAACATGCGGCTCCGGAAGCGCCAGCGTCCCCTCGAGCTGCACCACAAGTTCGAGGCGGAGGGTAAGCCGCCGACCGCGACCGGCGCGCTCGAAAACCCACAACCACCGCCGGCGTGACGGCCAGGGATTTTCGATTCTTGATTCTGGATTCTTGGCACCATCCGGAAATCGGCAATCCGCAATCCGGAATCACCTACTTCCTTTCACAATCCCCCGTGCTTCGATAGATTTCCCTTGTGCTGAAGAAGGTTCTGATCGCCAACCGGGGCGAGATCGCGCTCCGCGTCATCCGCGCCTGCAAGGAGATGGGGATCCGCACGGTCGCGGTCTACAGCCAGGCCGACCGGTGGGCCAATTACGTTTCGCAGGCGGACGAGTCGTACCCGATCGGC
Source organism: Planctomycetota bacterium (assembly GCA_035490275.1). Taxonomy (GTDB): domain Bacteria; phylum Planctomycetota; class MHYJ01; order MHYJ01; family JACPRB01; genus DASRJF01. The sequence continues at coordinate 1,471 of DATHFI010000029.1, read as the reverse complement.
CCCGCCCCGTCGCGCGAGAGCTACCTCCGCATCGACCGGATCCTCGAGGTCGCGAAGATATCGGGGGCCGACGCGGTCCATCCCGGCTACGGATTCCTCGCCGAGAACGCCGACTTCGCGGGCGCCTGCGCGAAGGAGCGGATCAAGTTCATCGGCCCGCCGGCGGAGTCCATCCGCGCCATCGGGAACAAGATCGCGGCGCGCAAGCTCGCGGAGCGGCACGACGTGCCGGTCGTACCCGGGGTGAGCCGCCAGGTCGACGACCGCGCGGCGATCGAGTTCGCCCGGACACACGGGTATCCCGTGCTCTTGAAGGCGGCGAGCGGAGGCGGAGGACGCGGGCAGCGCGTCGTCCGGGCGGAACGGGAGCTGGGACGCGCGCTTCGCGAGGCCTCGAGCGAGGCGGCCTCCTCGTTCGGCGACGGGACGCTCTTCATCGAGAAGTTCGTGGATCTCCCGCGTCACGTCGAGGTCCAGGTCCTCGCCGACGCGCGGGGGAACGTCATCCATCTCGGCGAGCGCGAGTGCTCGATCCAGCGGCGCCACCAGAAACTGGTCGAGGAATCGCCCTCGGTGGCGGTCGATCCGGCGCTCCGGCAGAAGATGGGCGAGACCGCGTTCCGGATGGCGCGCGCCGCGAAGTACGAGGGGGCCGGCACGGTCGAGTTCCTGCTCGACAAGACAGGGAAGTTCTTTTTCCTCGAGGTGAACACGCGCCTGCAGGTCGAGCATCCGGTCACGGAAATGGTGACGGGGATCGACCTCGTCCGCCAGCAGATCCTCATCGCCTCGGGGGCGAAGCTCGGGATCGCGCAGGGCGACATCCGGTGGAGCGGCCACGCGATCGAGGCGCGCGTCTGCGCCGAGGATCCCTTCCTCAACTTCGCGCCGTCGATCGGGGAGATCTCGGGCGTCCGGTTTCCCGCGGGGCCCTTCACGCGCGTCGATTCCGATCTCACCCCGCGGACCCATGTGACGGCGTACTACGACTCGCTCATCGCCAAGCTCATCACGTGGGGGGAGGACCGGCCGACGGCGATCGCGCGGATGCTGCGGGCGCTGCGCGAGTTCAAGGTCGTGGGGGTCCAAACGACGATCCCCTTCCACCTGCAGCTTTTCCAGGAGCGGCGGTTCCGCGAGGGCAAGTTCCACACGAAGTTCGTGGACGAGGAGTTCGACTTCAAGGACGTGAAGGCGGAGCACAAGCTCGAGGCGGCGCTCCTGGCGGCCGCGATGGAATTCCGCCGCGCCGAGCAGCAGACGCCGAAGTACGCGAGCCCGCGTCCCCTGTCCGCGTGGAAGATGGCGCTTCGGGAGCCGCCCCCGCCCGTTCCGAGGGCCCGCGTTTCGGGTCCGAAATCCTGAGCGGCCCGCATCTCTCCAACTTCGCACTTCGAACTTACTTCGGCAGCGGGATGTCCCTGAACTCGAAATCGAAACGCTCCTCGTGATACACCGTCTCCGCGAGCAC
>DATHFI010000028.1:0-3508 GCA_035490275.1 Planctomycetota bacterium | reverse complement strand
GACGCGCTGGGGACGCTCCGGATCCTCGAGGCCGTCCGGCAGAGCGGCCGGCCGATCCGGTTCTACCAGGCCTCTTCGAGCGAGATGTACGGCACCGCCCGGCCGCCCCAGAGCGAGACGACGCCCTTTCACCCCCGAAGTCCCTACGGCTGCGCCAAGGTCTTCGGGTTCTGGCAGACCGTGAATTACCGGGAGGCGTACGGCCTCTTCGCGTGCAACGGGATTCTCTTCAATCACGAGTCGCCGCGACGGGGCGAGACCTTCGTGACGCGCAAGATCACGCGCGCCGCCACGCGGATCAAGCTGGGACTCCAGAAGAAGGTCTACCTCGGCAATCTCGATGCGCGCCGCGACTGGGGTTTCGCGGGCGATTACGTCGAGGCGATGTGGCTCATGCTCCAGCGGAAGCGCGCCGAGGATTTCGTGATCGCCACGGGGCAGACCCGGTCGGTGCGCGAGTTCGCCGAGTCCGTCTTCGGGCTCCTGGATCTGGATTGGCGCGACCACGTCCGAACCGACCGCCGCTACCTGCGCCCGGCCGAGGTGGATCATCTCGAAGGAAACGCCGCGAAGGCCCGGCGCCTGCTGAAGTGGAAGCCTCGGGTCTCCTTCAAGGGTCTCGTCCGGATGATGGTGGACGCCGACCTCGACCTGGCCCGGCAGGAGCGGCTCCTGCGCGACGCGGGCCATCGGACCTCCCGCGGTTGATTCGGGCCCGGCCAAGCCGATAATACCTCCAGAATGATCGGCAGGATCCATCACCGTCGGCGGGTGCTCGCCTGGCACGCGGCGGAGCTCGCGGCCGGGGCGGGGGCGTTTTTCGCCGCGTACTACGCGCGCGTCGCCCTCGGGTCCCATTTCCGCGAGTCGGTGGCCTCGGTCGGCCAGATCCTCTGGCTCCTTCCCATCCATCTCGCCTTCTGGTCCGCCTTCACATGGGGCACGAACGCGTACCGCTCCTTCCGCACGCGCGGGCCCCTGGGCCACGCCTTCAACCTGGCCGCGGTCAACGCCCTCACGATCTTCTCGGTCTTCGGCCTCCTCATGATGCTCCACGAGGTCGAGGTCAACCGGACGCTCGTCCTCTTCACCGGCGCCGCGAATTTCGCGATCGTCTTCCCGTTGCGGGTCGCGGCCCGGACCCTGCTCGGGTACTACACGGCCAAGGGGTACGACCGCCACTTCGTCCTGGTCGTGGGGACCGGCCCCGACGCGCTGCGCGTCGCGACCGAGCTGGACGCGACTATCGGAGCGGTCTACCAGGTCCGCGGATTGATCGCCGAAGACCCGGCCGAGACCGGTCGGTCCGCGGGGGGCTTCAAGATCCTCGGCTCCGTGCGGGAGCTGCCGGAGATCGCGCGGAGGGAAGTCGTGGACGAGGTGTTCGTCGTCCCCGCGACCATGGACCTCCACGCCTGGCACCGCGAAGTCCGCGACCTCGACACGATGGGCGTTGTCGTTCATCTCAGCCTTCCACTGTTCGTCGAGATGAGCTCGCGCCTCGAGACGACCCATATCGTGGACCGTCCCTTCCTCACGTTCTCGTCGGTGCCGCCCTCCGAATTCCAGCTCGCCATGAAACGCCTGATCGACGTCGCGGCGTCCCTCGTCCTCCTGGTGGCGCTGTCGCCGCTGCTGGTTCTCATCGGCCTCCTCGTCGTCGTCACCTCGAAAGGCGGCGCGCTGTTCCGCCAGCAGCGGGTGGGAATGAACGGCCGCCGGTTCACGCTCCTCAAGTTTCGCACGATGGTGGAGGGGGCGGAACGCCGGCGCGACGAGCTCGAGGCGAAGAACGAGCTGGACGGCCCGGCCTTCAAGATGCGAAACGATCCCCGGGTCACGTGGATCGGGCGCCTTCTCCGGAAGACGAGCCTCGACGAACTGCCCCAGCTCTGGAACGTCCTCAAGGGGGACATGAGCCTCGTCGGTCCCCGGCCGCTCCCGGACTACGAGGTCGACAAGTTCCAGCCGTGGCACCGACGGCGGATGAACATGCGCCCGGGCATCACCTGCCTGTGGCAGATCAGCGGCCGGAACGAGGTGGGCTTCGACGACTGGATGCGGCTCGACCTCGAGTACATCGACCGCTGGTCGCTCTGGCTCGATCTTTCCATCCTCGTCCGCACGCTTCCCGCCGTGCTCCGCGGGCGAGGAGCGTATTGATGAACGACGAACGCCGCCTCATCGTCTACCTCTTCCTCGTCGTCCTCGCCGTGCGCGTGATGGCGCTCGCGGGCACCTACACCTTCGGGACCGACTCCGCCGCCTTCCTGCGCATGGCGGAACTCATGCGTGAAGGTTCGTGGCACGCGGCGCTCAAGACCGGCTATCACCCGGGATACCCGGCCGCCATCGCCGCCGTGTCGTTGTTGACCGGGAATCTCGTCGGTGCCGGGTTCCTCGTCTCGCTCCTGTTCGGGTCGCTGGCGGCGCTGCCGCTCTACCTGCTGGCCCGCGATTCCTTCGGGCGCCCGGCCGCCCTCATCACGGTGGCGCTGTACGCGATGCACTATCCGCTCGTTGATCTTCACACCGACGTGATGACCGAGGGGCTTTTCTGCGCCGCCCTGTTCACGTCTTTGTGGATGGGCCGGCGATTCATCGACGCCCCCAGGCTGCCGTGGGCCTTGGGCGCGGGCCTCGCCGCCGCCGGAGCCTATATGGTGCGGCACGAAGGTCTCATCGCCCTGTGCGGACTCGCGTGCTGGTTTCTTTTCGAAGCGGCGCGCCGGCGAAACAGGAGCTCGGGCGACCTCGTCCTTGGCGCGGCCTTCCTCGTGGGAACGTTCTTCGTCGCGTCGATGCCGTTCCTGATCTGGGTGCGCGGCGAGATGGGCCGGTGGGCCACGACCGCGAAAGGGAGCGGAATTCCCCTGCAGAAAGCGATGGAGGGCGAGGTCGTCGCCTATCGTGGCGATCTGACCTCAAAGGCTCTCATAGCGTTCGTCCGGTTGAACTACATCGTCCTGCTTGTGCCGCTGGCGGCCGGGCTCGCGCTGGCGTGGCGCCAGGAGAAGTGGCGTCGGCTCTATCTCCTGAGCTGGGCGGTCGCGTACTACGTCGGCGTCGCGTACACGATGCAAGGAATGGGCTATGTCAGCTACCGATATCTCCTGCCCGGCTTCTGCATCCTGCTCCCCTTCATCGCGTGGGGCGTGCTGGAGCTGATCCGACTGCGACCGATGGGGCCTCCCCATCGCGCGGCGGCGATCGCGACGCTGGTTCTCTGCGCCATCGTGGGCTACCGGGATTTCGATGTTCATCGGTGGGAGGATCTGCCGCTCGTCCGGGCGGGGGAGTGGATCCGGGAGCACGCGCAGGGACGGCCCCGCATCTTGAGCACGCGCGACAAAGTCGCGTGGTTCGCGAAAGGCGACCTGGGTCCGCCCCCCGCGACGGTCGACGAGGCGGCCGCCGCTGATTTTCTCGTCTTTACCCGCCAGGATTTCGTCCGACGCGAGTGGGCCTGCATGCCGGAACTGGAGCGCGACGCGCGATTCGAGCGAAT
>DATHFI010000027.1:0-2806 GCA_035490275.1 Planctomycetota bacterium | reverse complement strand
ACTCGATCAGCTTCAGGCTCTTGATGTAGTCCCGGTCCTTGTCGCGGAGCGCGGCGCGCGTCCACAGCGCGCTCTCCCGGGCGTACGTGTTGAAGAAGTCGATGTTGAGCTTGTCGACCGCGGCGAAATCGTGGTTCCCCGCGACGACGATCGTGTCCGCCTCGCGGACACGGTCGATGCACTCCCGCGGGTTGGCGCCGTACCCGACCAGGTCCCCCACCGAGACGTACTTCTGGACGCCCGCCTTCTCCATGGCGCCGAGCACGGCCTCGAGCGCTTCGAGGTTCGCGTGGATGTCTCCGAGGATCCCGTATTTCATGGCGTCACGGTCGAGGACCGGTCAACGGATCTCCCGTCGTTCGAAGAGCGAACAGGCCACGAGGAACACGACGGTCGCGTAGATCGCCGAGTGCAGAGCGGCCAGAGCCAGATAGCCCGGACCGCTGATTGTACCCTCGCTGAAGTGAACCTGCAAGTTCAAGAGCCCGAGGTTGGGGATCGCGAGCCCGAGGATCTTTCCCGCCCACGTCACGACGGGGATGTCGAGCCGCTCCAGGCCCGCCTGCATCGGCCCCGCCAGGTGGCCGAGGATGTAGGCGAACGCGGTCGCCGAGACCGACACGACCGTCGGGAGGAACGCGCTGAGCGCCACGGAGACCGCGGCGAGCAAGCCCACCTGGAGGATCGACAGGAAAAGCCCCTCGAGCACCACCGCGCCGCTCTCCCGCATGAAGCCGCCCGCGAAGTCCCACACGGTCTTGTCGGATTGCGCCCGCCGGATGGCCGTCCACACGACGTCGCCCTCCGCGAATCCGCCGCGCGAGAGCTCGAGCCCGAGCATGAACGCCACCGCGGCCGCGGCGAGAAGCCCCTTCCCCGCCCACATCATCCGCCGCGGGGCCCGGCCGCTCGTCTGCGCCTCCTGCGCCGCCGCGCGCCGCGCGCCCCAGATCAGGAGCGCCGCGCCGAGCGGGAATCCCGCCAGCGATCCCCAGAGGAGCGCCGAACCGAGCGGAGGATGACCGAAGAGGTCTCCTTTCGCCATCCACCAGAGCGTGTAGAAGAGAACGCCCGCGAGCACCGCGAGCCCGGCGGCCAGGGCGAGAAGGAGGCCGAAATACTTTCCCAGGAGAAACGCGCTCCGGCGCACCGGCTTCGTGAGGAGCGTCACGGCCGTCCGATCCTCGAGCTCCTGCGTCACGATCACGCCGCTCAGGAGCACCGTGATCAGGAATCCCCAGAGGACGAGCGACGCCATCCCCATCTCGCGCACCATCTGCGTTTCCATGTAGAAGGAGAACTGCGTCAGGAAACTCGAGCAGAAGATGAGGAGGGCGAAGACCGCGAGGGTGACGTAATACATCGGGCGCGTGGTGATATCGCCGTAGGTCGCCCAGGCGATCGTCCCGATGTTGCGCATGAAACCGGGCGGATTATACCCCCCGCCGGCCCGCGAAAAGGGCTCAAGTTTTCGCCGGGGGCGGCCGATACGATTACGGGTAACAGTAGGAGAGAGGGTATGAGGGACAATCGACGCCTGGGTCTGGGCCTCGACGCGCTCCTCGGGGGCGTTTCCGTCGAGCCCGTCGCCGTCGAGGCCGCGCCGCCCGCCACCGGAGGGCCTCCGCCCTCCCCCGCGCGGAACGGAGAGGGCCTGGTCTACGCCGCGGTGGACGAGCTGCGGCCGAACCCCCACCAGCCGCGCACCATCTTCGACGAGGAAGACCTCCAGTCGCTGGCCGACTCGATCCGCTCCTCGGGCGTGCTCCAGCCGATCATCGCCCGCCGCCGCGACGGCATGATGGAAATCGTCGCGGGCGAGCGGCGCCTCCGCGCGGCGCGCCTGGCGGGACTCGACCGGGTCCCCGTCGTCCTCCGCAACGTCGACGACCACGCGATGCTCCAGATGGCCCTGATCGAAAATCTCCAGCGGCGCGACCTGAATCCGCTCGAGAAAGCGCGCGCCTTCCGCCAGCTCATGCAGGAAAACGCCTGGGGGCAGGACGAGGCGGCCAAGGCGGTGGGGCTGGGGCGGCCTACCGTTGCTAACATGTTGAGGCTCTTGGAGTTACCTACGGAAGCCCAGGAGGCGGTGGCCGCCGGCGCGATCACCATGGGACACGCCCGCGCCCTTCTCGCGGTCACGAATCCGGCGACGCGCCTCGCGCTCATGAAGCGGATCGTGGCCGAGGACCTGTCGGTGCGCGCCGTGGAAAAACTCGCGGCGGCCCAGCCCGAGGCGCGGTCGAAACCGCGCGGGGCGAAGTTCAACGTGAAGAAGGACTCGCACATCGCGGACCTGGAGAAGAAGCTCAGCCACCATCTCGGGACGAAAGTCGAGATCGAGGCGGGCAAATCCGGGGGAACCATCTCGATCCGCTACTACTCGAACGCCCAGTTCGGCGAAGTGATGCGCCGGATGGGCATCAAGGGGTAGTCGGCGGCGTCGTCTCGGGCGCCGGCGCCTCGGCCCCGCCGAAAAACCGCCTCCGCGTCTTCGTCGTGAAGGGATCGTACTTCAACGCGCGGAGCGCCGGCAGCGCCTCCCGGAAAACCTGCTGGTGCTCGGCGACCCGCCCGCCGATTTCCCGGTCCTCCACCCACGGATTGGCCAGGTAGACGTCCATCGGGAAGATGTCGTTCGCGTACTTCGAGAGCGCCCGCATCACGCCCGCGGCCATCAGGTTGATCCATCCCATCCGGGTGTAGACGTACGTGTCGGTCTGCTCGCCGTCCATCTGGAACAGCTTCGTCACGAGCGCCGGATGCTGGGTCCCGTCGCAGAATTTCGCGACCGCCGAGAAGA
>DATHFI010000026.1:0-3157 GCA_035490275.1 Planctomycetota bacterium | reverse complement strand
GTGATTCTCGCGCCAACCTCGGGCCGGGTCAAGGGTGACCACGCGCTTTTCCACCGGATGGACCGCCACGACGACCTCGTAGTGCAGGGCGGCGCGGTCGAGGTAGGGAAGCACGAGCCCGACGATCAGGGGCCGCCCCTTCCGCACCTGCCGCTCGAGGTCCGCCAGGTTGCCCTCGACCACGAAGGCCTGCAGTCCCTTGGACTCGAGGTAGGACCGGAGGTCGCCCGCCGGGATACCCCGGGCCTCCGGCAGGAGCAGTCGGGCGGCGATCTCTTCGGACGGGACGGGCCGGTTCCAGTAGGAGAGGACCATGGCCGCGGCGGCCGCCCCGCAATCGCGTTCGGATTTCTGGAGGATCAGCGGGACGTCCCCCGCCCGGAGCCACCGCGGATCCCGGGAGAATTCCGCCGGGTCGAAGTTTCGCGCCGAGCCCAGGTAGCCGCACCCGGCCGACGCGAAAGCCGCGAAAAGGACGAAACCCGCCCGCATCAACGCGCGTACTCGATCACCCGGGTCTCCCGCAGGACGGTGACCTTGATCTCGCCCGGGTAGGTCATCTGCTGCTCGATGGTCTTGGCGATGTCCCGCGCGACGGAGAGCGCCTGGCTGTCGTTGATCTTGTCGCTGTCGACGAGGACGCGGACCTCGCGGCCCGCCTGGATCGCGTAGGCTCCGGTGACCCCGGGCATGCCCTTGGCGATCGTCTCGAGCTGCTCCAGCCGCTTCACGTACCGGTCGAGATTCTCGCTGCGCGCGCCGGGCCTCGACGCGCTGATGGCGTCCGCCGCCGCCGCGATGACCGTGTAGGGGAACTTGGCGTCCGCGTCGTTGTGGTGGTTCGCCGCGGCGTCGACGACTTCCTTGGCCTCGTCGAACCGCTTGAGCAGCTCGCCGCCGATGACCGGGTGGGATCCCTCGAACTCCTGGTCGACCGCCTTGCCGATGTCGTGGAAGATGCCGCAGCGCTTCGCGAGCTTGGCGTCCATCTTGAGCTCGGCCGCCATGACCCCGCAGAGGTGGGCGACCTCCCGCACGTGCTGGAGGACGTTCTGGCCGTAGCTGGTCCGGTACTTGAGCCGCCCGAGGAGCGTGACGAGCTTCGGGTGGACGTTCTGCAGGTCCATCTCGTAGAGGAACTGCTTGCCCACCTCCATGATGTGCTGTTCCATCTCGCGCTTATTCTGCTCGACGATCTCCTCGATGCGCGTCGGGTGGATGCGCCCGTCGAGGAGGAGCTTCTCCATCGACCGGCGGGCCATTTCGCGGCGCACGCCGTCGAACGCGGAGAGGACGATGACCCCGGGCGTGTCGTCGACCACGACGTCGACGCCCGTGGCCCGCTCGAAGGCGCGGATGTTGCGTCCCTCGCGGCCGATGATCCGTCCCTTCATATCCTCGCTGGGGAGGTCGACGACGCTGACGACGCTGTCCGCGGTGTGCGAGGCGGCGAACCGCTGGATCGCCATCGTGATCACGCGCTTCGCCTCGACTTCGGCCCCTTCCTTGGCGGCGTCGAGGCGCTTGCGGATGAGCTCCGCCTTGTCCCGCTCCAGCTCCGGCTCCAACTTGTCCATGAGGAGCTTGACGGCCTCGTCGCGGGTGAGCCCGGCGATCTGGTGAAGGGTCTTCTTCTCCTCTTCGAGCGTCCGGGCGATCTCCTGCTCCCGCTCGGTCGCCTCGCGATCCTTGCGCTCGAGGTCCTTGGCGCGTGCTTCAACCGTCCGCTCGCGCGACATGAGCCCCTCGGCGCGCTTTTCGATGACGTCTTCCTTCTTGACCAGTCGGTTCTCGAACTCCTTCAGCTCCCGCTTTTCCTCGCGGATGACCTTGTCCCCCTCGTCCTTGACCCGGACCGCCTGGGCCTTGGCCTCGACGACGATCTTCTCCGCCCGGAGGCGAGCCTCTTCGAGGACGTCCTCGGATTTGCGGAAGGCGGTCTTGTTCAGGCGGCTGAAGTAGAGGAAGCAGGCGCCGAAACCCGCGGCGAGACCGAGGGCACCGGCCACGATGGCTTCAATTGGCATGGCTTGCGCTCCCAAAAAGGGGAGGCGCTCGCCCGGGGTGGCGCCGCGGAACAGGAACGGTCCAGGACGTCCGGCTAAACGATCCTCGTCCGCGTCGTTTCGTCGATCAACACTCGTACAGCGAACAAGCCCGCGGCCCCAGGGGGCCGCGGCGTGGAATGCTTTCGGATGATCGCCGCGTCACACCCGGCGTATGCGCCCATCTATCGTGAACCCTTCGCTCTGAGTTAACCTTCTGCAAAGGGGGACCGAGCGACATGGTAGGCGCGACCCTGGGGGGTGTCAAGACCCGGTGGCGCGGGGTCGCGCCGGCTTCCAGCTTCCGGCTCCCCGTCCCCAGCTCCGGAAGCGGCCAGCTTCGAGCCGGAGAAGAAGGCAACTCGTGGCGGGAGTGGCGGCCCGATTTGGGACTTATGCCTTCGTTTGGCGAACCGTCGCACCAAAACCTTGACCCCCGGCGTCTGGTCATATAACGTTGCTTCGAACGTGGAGCGGGCTGGCTGCGATCGACGGGAACGAGTGCCTTCCGATGCCCGATCCGCGCACAGTAACCGGCCCGACTTCCGGCGAAAATCCTCCGCTCATGCCTAAAGTTATCGTGCAATTCGGGGGCCAGGAGTGGCCGATCGTTCTCCGCGAGGGGATCAACGTCGTCGGCCGATCCCCCCAGGCGGCGGTCCCCATCAAGGATCCCAGCATGTCGCGCGAACACTGCGACATCCTGCTCGAGGAGGGCGTGGCGACCCTCGTCGACCGGGGGAGCATGAACGGGACCCTGATCAACGGCGTCCGGATGGACCGCAGGGTCCTGGAGGCGGGGGACCGGATCCAGATCGGGAAGGTCACCCTGTTCTTCGAGCAGAAGCAAGAGGGCGGGACCGCGCCGCCCGCTTCCAAGGCCGCCGAGGCCACTCCGGCGGGTGTCGAGGATTTTTCCTTCTGGCAGCGCGAAAGCGGCGGATTGATGTCCGCGGTGGTCGCGCTCGTCGTCCTCGGAGTGATCGCCGCCGGAGCGGTTTATTTGTTCCGGACCCTCGGCAAGTGGCGTGGTTCCGGTCGACGCGGACAACCTCATCGGCGCCGCCGGCCGGTTTGATCCGGGCCCGGATGGCAACGTTCTCGGCTGGGGG
>DATHFI010000025.1:0-8943 GCA_035490275.1 Planctomycetota bacterium | reverse complement strand
CGGATCGAGTGCGAACAGCACCTCAACGGCCACGCGATGGGCCAGGATATCCTCTGCGCCCGCGACAGCCGGCTCTCGCTGATCCGGTTCCGCCGGACGGCGGACGGCGAGACGCGGGAAAAGACGTTCGACCCCGCGGATCCCCCGCCGAACCGGACCGCGCACGTCGCGATGATGCTGATCGCCGGAACGCGGCCCGAGGAGTACCGGGGCGTGGCGGTGCACGGCGAGGAGGGGCGCGAGGACGAGCCCGCCTCCCTCGAACTGGCCGGCCCCGGCGAGTTCGAGATGGGGGGGAAGAAGATCGCGGCGACGCGCGTGGTCAAGAAGGACGTGGGCGGCGGCGAGATGAACGTGTGGGTCGACGCCGCGGGCGTGGTCCTCATGATCGAAGGGCGGGCGGGCCGCGTGGAATTGCTGCCGGAGCCGTAGCTTCCCTCTGGCTTGAAGGTCGAAGCTTGAAGCTGGAAGCTACGCGCGCCGAAAGGCGCGCGTTGCCATCTCCAGCGACCGGTCGTACCGGTACTGGATGTTCATGTGGCTGTCGTCGAACTCCTCGACGACGTGCCGGATCCCCAGCGCCTTCGCCTTCCGGCTGAAGATCCGCATCCCGTGGTGGAGGTTGAACTCGTCGCGCGTCCCGGAGTCGAGGAAGAGGAGCGACAGCTTCTTCAGGTTGCGCGCGTACCGTCCGACGATGTGCACGGGATCCCAGGCGAGCCACCGCCGCCACACATCGTCCCGCAGCTCGCCCGTCGCTTCGTCGAACGGCAGGTCGAACCCCAGCTTCGATTCCGGATTGGGCGAGTAGCACGAGGCCATCGCGAGCGTGTTGATCGCCGGGAAGAGCGACATCTCCATCCGCTTGGGCCGGCGCTCCCAGTCGCGGATGAACCCGGCGCACGATCCGTGCTTCCGGTACGCGTCCTGGGCCTTCGGGAAATCGGGGAGATAGCAGTACAGGAAGTACATGTCGCCGCTCGTGCAGCAGACGACGCCGAACGTTTCAGGATGGTGCATGCCGAGGATCATCGCGCCGTACCCGCCGCTCGACTTCCCCATGACCGCCCGCGTCCGGGGGCCGGGGATCGTGCGGTATTCCCGGTCGATGTGCGCGACGAGCTCCTTCGCGACGTGGTCCTCGTACCGTCCGGTGGCCGTCGAATTCACGTACTGGCTTCCTCCGTACCGCGTGAAGCAGTCGGGCATGACGACGATCGACTCGGCCATCTTCCGCCGCGCGATGAGCCGGTCGCACCGCTCCGCGAACGTCTCGGTCCAGGGCGTGCGGTTCTGCATCATCTCGCCCGAGCCGGTGAAACCGGCGAGCAGGTAGACGACGGGGTACCGCTTCACCCCCCGGCCGTACGACGGCGGGAGGTAGACCGGGACCCGCCGCACGTGGGGGTCGCCGAGCGGATTCCCGCGGAGGACGCGGCTGTCGATCAGGTCCGGCACGACCGTTCCGTGCATGGTCAACCTGCCTTTGTCACCGGTCTTGGATCATCGGGCGCCGGGTCGTCACGCCCTCATCTACCACAATCGCCGTTTTTCTTTCCACTGGAAGTGAGATAAGATCGCGCCCTATGAAGCGACTCGCGCTGATCCTGGCGATCCTCTTGGCGGGATGCAGTAAAGAGCCGCCTTCCGCCGCACGCGCGGCCCCGGCCCCGACGACTCCCCCGGCGCCCGTCGAGACCGCCCGCGCCGCGGCCGACAGGCTCCTGGCCGAGGCGGAGAAAGAGCGGACGCCGGCGCTCTACGAGCAGGCGGTGGAGAAGTACGACCAGGCCATCGCGGCGAACGAGAAGGACCCGGCGGCGCACGAGGGCCGGGCTCTCGCGCGCTGGCGGCTCGCCATCGCCCGGGGCGTCTCCGACCCCGAGGTCGCGAAGGATCTGGATCGGGCGGGAGAACGGCCGAAAGCCAAGGCGTTGAAGACCCTCGCCCTGCTTGTCGAGACCGCCCGCGTGAACGGGGGGTGGGAGCCCCTCCCCGGACGCATCCTCAAGGCGGTCATCGCCAAGGCCTTCCCCGAGAGCGCCGCCTTCACCGCGGATTGGGACGCGTTCTGGCGCTGGTCGCCGGATGAGGTCCGGAGTTTCCGCGAAGCATTGTCGGGCGCGCCCGACTGGCCGCTCGCGGCCGGAGTTCGCGCCGCGCTCGAGGGACATGAGGTTCCGCCTCCCGGCAAGGAAGGGATCCTGTGGATTTACACGGCGCTCCGCCAGCCGCCGGCGGAGGCGCTCAAGACGCTCGAGGCCGCGGAAAAGGAGTCCCCCGACCAGGGAATCCTGATCCAGGCCCAGGCGCTCATCATCGCGGCGGAGGGCCGGCTCGATGAAGCCTCGGGCCGGACGGTCGCGGTGCCGATGCCGGCGCTCAAGGCGGCCGCGAGCGTCGCGGCGAAGAGGCCGGCTCCCGCGCTGGAATCGCTCGGACCGGAACCCAAGTCCCCATTCGGTCGCGCGCTCCGCGCCGTGGCGCTCCTCCAGACCGACACCGAGGCGTCGATCGCCGAGATGGACAAGCTCGTCGACGACATCCCCCTCCCGTGGTTCCGTTTCGAGCGCGGGATGCGGCGGATGGCGACCGGTCATCGGGAAGCTACGAAGGATCTGCATGACGCCCGGGCCTCGGCCGGGGCCTATTCGGAGGCGTGGTTCGGATTGGGTTTGTGGCACCTCCAGGAATTGGGCGCCTCGGAGGTTCTCGCCAAGATCGATCTCGAAAAAGTGGACGCCGACCTGGCCTTCATGATCCGGGAGGTCCTGGGATACTCAAGCCTGGCCTCCGGAGAAGAGGACAAGGGCGCGAAGTGGCTCTTGGAAGCCGCGGCCAAGCGGCCCACCCGCGACACGTTTCTCAAGTACGCCCCGCCGTTCCGCGCAAACCGGCAGTGGAAGGCGCTTCAGTCCCTGGCCGAAATCGCGGCCCGCGAGATTCCCGCGGATCCGGAGCCGTGGGCCGCGCGCGCGGAGGCCTGCTTCTGGCTGAAGGAGTACGACGCCGCGGTCGAAACGGTGACTCTCGCCACGGGCCAGGGGGTCGACGGCCGCAAGCTCTTCCGCTGGCGCGCGCTCGCGCTGGAGGAGCAGGGCAAATCCTCGGAGGCCCACGACGACTGGGACCGGATGGTGGGGCTCGAGCCGATGGAGGGCGAGGGGTGGGCCCATCGGGCGTGGATGAAGGCGAAGCTCGGCCGGTGGGAGGGGGCCAAGGACGACGCCGAGAAGGCGCTGTCGCGCGGGATCGGCGGCTGGTCCTCGGCGGTGGCGCGGTTCGCGCTGGCGGCGGTCGCGCTCCACGGCCCGAAGGAGGAGGCGGAGGAGGCCGATCCGGCCGCGCGGAAGGAGCGGGCGCTCGAGCACCTGCGGCAGGCGGTCAACTCGAAGGCGGTCGAGCCCTCGGATTTGAAGGCCGAGGGACCCTTCGCGCCCCTCGCGGGGACCGAGGAGTGGAAGCAGATCGTCGCCTCCGCGGCGGAGAAGCAGGCGGAGCAGAAGAAGGAGGCCAAAGAGAACGGCTTCCTCGGCGTGATGCTCGACGACGCCGCCGGCAAAGTGGAGGTGAAGGGGACCTACCGCAAGTCGGGAGCCCGGAAGGCGGGCCTAGCGCCGGGGGACACGATCCTCGAGGTCGACGGTCGGCGCGTAAGCCACAACAGCGACCTGCATTCGATCTTGGCGGGGCGCAAGCCGGGGGAGACGGTGACGGTGAAGATCGAGCGCGAGCTCCGGCCGAAATTGAAGCTCGTCCAGGTCCGCACGGTCACGCTCACCGAGCGGCCCACCACCGACGATTAGCGCCCCGGAAAAGTCCTTGCCTTCGCCGGGGCGGCCCGTTATCTAGTAACTCTCCGCCGGCCCCTCAAGGCCATTCAACTTCGTGGGCACGTGGTGGAATTGGCAGACACGTACGTTTGAGGGGCGTATGCCGCAAGGCGTGGGAGTTCGAGTCTCCCCGTGCCCACCACCTCATTCCGACCGCGGACCTGACACCGGACAGCAGGCCGTCGCCGACTCGGGCGCCGCGTCCTCGACGTCGCGCGCCAGGTAGTAGACCTCCCACTCCAGCCCGTCGGGATCGACCACCCAGAACTTGTCCTGCTCCGCGTGGCAGCAGACGACGCCCAGTTGCTCTCGCACCGCCAGCCCCGCGGCCTTGACCCGCTCGAGGTGGCGCCGCACCGACTCGGGCGCGTGGACCTGGATCCCGAGGTGGCCCCCCGGCGCTCCCGACTCCCCGGGCTCGCGCGGAGTGAGCGCGAGATTGAGCGGCGCGAAGTCCGGCAGGAACTTCACGTACCCCGGCTTCTCCTTGACGGGGTCGGCCCCGAGGAACTTCCGGTAGAAGTCCCGGCTCGCGGCCAGGTCCTTCGCGTGGAGATGGACATGCACGTTCGCGGACATGGGGGCCTCCTTCAGCAACAGGCGGTCAGGATGCGGACGAGCCGGGTGACGGCGTCGCCGCGGACCGAGCAGTAGACGTTGCGGCGCTCCCGGCGGCAGCGGACGAGCCCCGCCTCCCGCAGGATCGCGAGGTGCCGCGAAAGCGTGGGGGCCGGCATCCGCACGGCGCGGGCGATCCGCCCGGCCGGCCGCTCCCCCGCGCGGACGAGGTGGAAGAACACCTCGAGCCGCGCCGGGTTCGCCAGGGCCCGGAAGCCCCGGGCCGCCGGGGCCGCCTCGAGCGCCGTTTTCATACTTTCACAATTATCAAAATATGAAAATGATTTCAAGGGGAATCGGCGGGGATCGGGGACGGGGGATCGGGAGGGCGGACGTCTCGGGGGACAGGCAACCCGCCGGATCTAACGAAGCATCCGCTTTCCGTGCCCAGAAACGGCACGGGCCCCCGAGACGGTCCGGATCCCTCCCCTAGTGTCCGATCTTAGGACACCCGGGGTGAGCCTCTTGTGAGAGCCGGATTAGATGTTTCTAATCGCCGGCGGGGGCAACCCTTCGACTCCGCCGCGCTTCGCTCCCCTCGACGCCGCCCGGGGCGGGCAGGGCAAGCGGCCCTGCAGGGAAGCCATCCACCAGGGCCGCTTAAAAGCGGAGGTCGAGCCCGAGGATCGGGCCGCGGATCACCAGCTCCGCGCTCTTCAGCGGATCCTCGCGCGCGAAGGAGGTCTGGAAGGTCGTGTAGCCGGCCTGGACGTGCCGGTAGCCCAGGAAGAGGGAGGCCGTGGCGGACAGGTCGACCGTCACGCCCGTCCGGATGTCGGTGAGCGCGATCGCCTGGCCGCCCAGGTTCGCGGGGACGCTCTGCAGGATCTCGAGGATGAATCCGGCCGGGCCCGGCCCGCGGAAGGTCATGCTGATTCCGGCGCCGGGGGCGAACCATCCGCGCTCGCCGTCGGCCGGCTCCCCCTTGACCCCCGACGCGCCCGACTCGAACCGGCTCAGCGTGTGGTCGATCATCGCCCCGGCGTGAACGGAGAGGTCGAACCAGCTCCCGCGGGTGTACCCCGTGATCCGGTGCGACAGCCCCGCGTAGAAGTGGCTCCACGTCATCTCGAACTTGAACGGGTCGCCCTTCAGTCCGGTGACCGAACCGAACGACGTGTCCTCCTCGAGCTCGCCGTCCTCGAAGATCCGCATGCCGCCGTAGACGATCTTCACCGCGCTGTCGGGCGTGAGCGCGAATTCCGCGGTGAAGTCCACGGCGCCCGCGAAGGTGCTCGAGCCCCGGACGTCGTCGATGCCCAGCGAGAAGCGCCCCGTGCCGCCCTCGAGATTCACCTTGCCGGAGGGCATCGCCAGGAACCCGCCGAACCCCGTGTGGATCGGCGGTAGTGAAGCCTGCGCCGCGAGAGACGGGACGATCGGTTCGCCCGGAAGCCTCGGGTCGTACGGCTCCTCCTGGACCTTCTCCTGGACTCCATCCACGTAGCTTTGCTGGTAGCTGATCTCGACCGTCGGCAGGATCGGGGGCAGGGGCTCCGGGAGGGTCGGCTTGCGCCTCGCCGGCTCGGGACTCGAGGCGATGGCGGGCGCCAAGTCCGGCTGGAGATCGATCTTCACCGGTTTCACTTCGACAATCGCGGGCGAAGGACGCGCGACAACGTCGGGGGCCGGGGCCGGGACGGGCGCCGCCGCCGGTACGACCTCGGGGAACCGCACGGCGAGGGTCGCGGGCAGGCCCGGACGCTCCTCGGCAACCAGACGCGGGGTGACCGCCACCAGGAGCGCGGCCACGATCACGCCGCAGACCGCCACGAGCGGCGATTCCCGAACCGATGCCCGATGGGCGTGCCGGTCCCACGAGGGGGCCGCGAGGCCGGGACCCTCGAGATGGAGCCGCACCAGCCGGACCAGGATCGCGAGGATGATGAACGTGACGAACAGGGCCACGGCGTGGACGTAGGCCCCGTTGGGATCGAGCCGGAGGCGGATCAGCTGGAGCGCGAAAGCGGCCGCGGCCGCCCCGGCGCTCCCCCCCAGCAGGAGCAGGCGACGGACGAGCCAAAGCCGCTGGGCGCGTATGAGTCGGTTCATGATTTGATCCGGGAACTCCCCTCCCCGGCCGGCACCAAAGTTTACTCCCGGAGCGTGTCCCGGCACCAGAGGAGTTGAAATATATTCTTAGGGGAACCCGTTTTGACATCGCCAAGTCGCGGCGGGTAAGCTGTCGTGAGCCAGCAATCAGCGTTCAGCGCTCAGCGTTCAGCCAAAAAACGAAAGCCGGAAGCCCTCAGCATGCGCATCCTCGTGGTCGAAGACGAGAAGAAGCTCGCGGGTTTCATCCGGCGGGCCCTCGTCGAGGACTCCCACGCCGTCGACGTGGGCGCCGACGGGGAAGAGGGCTCGTACCTCGCCGGCTCGCAGACCTACGACCTGGTCATCCTCGACCTCCTGCTCCCCAAGAAGGACGGCCTCTCCATCCTCCGGGAGCTCCGGGAGGCGAAGCGGACGACCCCCGTCCTCATCCTTTCCGCGCGCGGCCAGGTGAAGGACCGCGTCAAGGGCCTCGACCTCGGCGCCGACGACTACCTCGCGAAGCCCTTCTCGCTCGACGAGCTCCGCGCCCGGGTCCGCGCCCTCCTCCGGCGCGGCTCCGAGGGCGGGACCTCCATCCTCAAGATCGCCGACCTCACGATGGACCTCCTGCGCCGCGACGTCCGCCGGGGGGGCGAGGAGATCCGCCTGACGCCGCGCGAGTACGCGCTCCTCGAGTACCTCATGCGCAACCCGAACCGCGTGCTGACCCGCACCTCGATCGCCGAGCACGTGTGGGACTACAGCTTCGACTGGCAGAGCAACGTCGTGGACGTCTTCGTGAACTACCTGCGGCGGAAGCTGGAGGGCGAGCGCCGGCCGAAGCTCATCCACACCATCCGCGGGGTCGGGTACATGATCAAGGAGCCGGATGCTGAAACCGAGTGAGAGGACAAAGTTCGAGGTTCAATGTTCAAAGTGCCTCTTTTGAAACCGTTTCCTCACCACGAAGCCACAAAGTCACTAAGAAGAGGGACTCCTCGAATGCGCCCGCCGGCGTTCGTGGCCCGAGGGGCCACGAACCGGCCCCGGAGGGGCCTGGGACGGCGGGAAGAGCCGCGGAGAGAAGGCGGCTTCTCTCGCGGCTCTCCCGGCCGTCCCTTCCGGCGGGCGCTCGACCGATCGACGTCCGCTTGGTGTCTTCGTGCCTTGGTGGTGAAGGAAGGGGTTTTCAACTCAGCAAGTTCAATGCCCCCTTAGGTTTCCTCATTGAACCTTGAACTTTGATCTTGGTAATCCATGCTTAGGTCCCTCAAATCCCGGCTGACCCTGTTGTACGTCATGATCCTGGGGGTCATCCTCGTCGCCTTCGCGACCTCGATCTATCTCACGGCGCGGCGGGAGCTCCTGCAGGACTTCGACGACTCCGTCCGGCGCCAGGCCGGCGCCTTCGCGGAAGTCTTCTTCGAGAACCTCGACCGCGTCCGCCGCCACGAGGCGTGGCCGGTCGACGCGTACCGGGACCGGATCGGCGCCTCCGTGGCGGTGTACGACGGCTCGGGCCAGGTCCTCTACCAGTCGCCGGACGGCGCGCTTCCCTTCGAGAGGGTGCGCGAGGCGCGCTCCGACTGGGTGCGCGCCGCCGTCGGCTCGAGGGTCCACCGCTTTTCGATCGAGACCGCCCGCGATCCGCAGGGGAACGAGTACCGGATCGTCTTCGGACTCGACGAGGAGCGCGTGGGCCTCCGCCTCCAGCGGCTCCTCCTCTACTTCGCCGTCTTCATCCCCGCGTGGCTCCTCATCGCGTGGTACGTCGGGCGCGTCTTCGTCCGGAGGGCGCTCTCCCCGGTGGACGTCCTCCGCAAGCAGGCGGAGTCGATCCAGCGGTCGAACCTCTCCCAGCGCATCCCGATCCCGAGGACGCGCGGGGAGATCCGCGATCTCGCCATCACGCTGAACGACATGCTCGGGCGGCTCGAGCGCGCGTTCGAACAGGTCAACGCCTTCACCTCGAACGCGTCGCACGAGCTGAAGACGCCGCTGGCGAACCTGCGGACCGAGATCGAGCTGACCCTGGAGCGGGACGCCGACGTGGCCACCTACCAGCGCCTCCTCGCGAGCGTCGCGGAGGAGGTGTCGCGGATGACCCACATCGTGGACAACCTCCTGCTCCTCGCGCAGCTCGACAGCAAGCAGGCGGCGCTGAGGCACGAGCCCGTGGACGTGACGGAGGTGGCCCAGCAGGCGGTCGGGGACATGGAGATCCTCGGCGAGACGCGCGGCGTGAAGGTGCGCGCGGGCCTCCTGGCGCCGGGGGTGCGGGTGACGGGCGACGCCGTCGCCCTCCGGCGCGTCCTCATGAACCTCCTCGAGAACGGCGTGAAGTACAACCGCGAGGGGGGCGAGGTCAAGGTCTCGGTCTGGCGCGAGGATTCGTCGGTCCGCGTCGAGGTGGCCGACACGGGCGTCGGCATTCCGCCCGAAAGTATTCCGCACCTCT
>DATHFI010000024.1:0-2895 GCA_035490275.1 Planctomycetota bacterium | reverse complement strand
CCTGGTGTTCGATGGGAATCACCTCGACCAGCTCCAGTTTCTCGACGCCGCAATCCATCGCGAGGAAGCAGAGGTGCCTGACCACGGCCAATCGGATGAGCCACTCGGGGAGGACCGTGTCCGGAAGTTCCGCAAACGAGGAGGGGAAGCCGAACCGCGTGTCGATCGGCG
This sequence comes from Planctomycetota bacterium, assembly GCA_035490275.1. Lineage (GTDB taxonomy): Bacteria > Planctomycetota > MHYJ01 > MHYJ01 > JACPRB01 > DASRJF01. Next base: position 2,724 of record DATHFI010000024.1, on the reverse strand, counting down.
GAAACCCGCGCTCGCCGCCCCGCTTTTCGACGGCCAGCCGGACCTCGTCGCGCTGGCGCCCCATCTTGGTCTGGAGATTCTCGCCCTCCTTGGCCCGGAACGCCTCGTCGACCTTGAATTCCAGGAGATCCCGGATCTCGATCAGTTCCTTCTTGAGCTGTTTCTGGTCGCGCTCCGCCTTGTCCACGGTCTCCGGCTGCGGGACTCCCGCCTGCAACCGCTGGCGGAGCTGGCCCTCGGCCCCTCGCCGCTGCTGCACGAGCTTGTCGGTCGAGGAATTGAGCGGCGACAGGACGAAGAAGTACCAGACGAGCAGGCCGAACGCCCCGGCGCCGACGGGTACGGCGAACTTCTTCCGCTCCTTCCACGCGTAGTTCGGCATGTGCTTACTCGAAGCGCAAAATGATCTTGAAAAGCTGCCAGCCGGGACGCGAACTGGCCCCTTCCTGGTGGAGTTCCGCCGCCACGCCGCGCGAGGGGTCGGACAGCTGCACCCTCAGGTCGTCGAGGACGACGGACGGCGTGCCCTTGATCCGGTCGTCGATCTCGCCCTCGATCTGGACGCCGAGCCACGGGGCGTCGACTTTCACCCTTGCCTTCAGCGATTCCGCCGTGAAGGTTTCGGGCTCGTTCTGCGACGATCCGTCGAGGATGCGGATCATCATCTCCGGGGGATCGGCCGTTCCGGTTCCCTTCCGGGCCGGAATCACGCCCTCCAGGATCCCCCGCGTCGGGAACGAGAAGACGATCCGTTCCGGCGGGGTCATGTTGGGCTGCTCTTCCTGGAGGTTGACCAGCCGGACGGCGCGGATATGCACGCCTTCCTGGAGGATCTTGCGCATCTTGAGGATGGCGTCCATGAGCCCGCGCCCGGGCGTGACGTGCGAGTCGAGCATGCGCCGCTTGGCGATGAGCCCCCGGAGCTCGGTCTCCAGGTCGTTCACCTTCCTGATGCGGTCGTCCACCGCCTTATTGTTCAACTGGAATTCGGCGAGGGCGGAGGCGGCCCGGCTCCGGCGGACGACCGCCACTGTGGTGACGGCGATCACGGCCACGGCAAGGAGTACGCCGGCCGCCACGAGGAAGGCGGGCCCCCGGAAGAAATTGCGCCGGGCCACGATCTTGTCCGGAAGAATCGAGAGGACCGCGGCGGCCGACTTCGCGTCCACGGAAATCTGGGCGAGGCCGATGGCGGCGGCCAGGTCGGTGGGACGCGCGGCGAGCTCGCGCTCCTTCGAGAATTTCCCGAGGTCGATGCCCCGGAACGGATCGAGCGTCTCGACCGGAAGTTTCAGGGCGCTCTGCAGGTACTCGGGCAGGCCCCGCAGGCGCGCCCCGCCGCCGGAGACGTAGAGCTTGTCGACGGTCAGGTCCTTTTCCCCAAGCTGGGTCCGCGCGAAGGCGATGGTCGACTGGATCGTCCCCGCGATCTGGCTCGCGCCCGACCGGACCGCGGGGCGGATCTCGTCCTCGCGGGGGTCGGCGTCCTCGGCGGAGGCCCCGAGATTGGCGAACTGGATCTTGCGCGATTCCGCCTCCTCCGGGGAGAGGCCGCCGAGGCGGGCGATGCCGGAGTCGATCACCCGGGCGCCCGCGGCGACATTGCGGCAGAAGATGAGCCGGCCGCCCCGGATGAGCGCGAGATCCGAATTGTCCGCCCCGATGTCGAGCAGCATCACGATGCCGTTCTCGACCCCGTAGGCGTGACGATAGGCGGTGTAAAGCGCGAAGGGAGTCGGGATCGCGTCGCGCACGTCGATGCCGGCGCCGGCCGCCATGGCGATGCGCTGGTCCACGTAGTCGCACTTCGCAATCCCCGCCATGGCAAGGTAGCCGGGGTGGTACGGGTCAGGCTCGCGCAGGGTGGCGAAGTCCCCGTACAGGGCGCCTTCTCCGCCTCGGCGCTGCTCCATCTCGTAGCCCATCATGGCCCGGTAGTTGACCGCGGGCATCGCGGGCTGCTGGACGATCTGGAGATTGACGTCCCTTCCGCCGAGTCCCACCACGCCGAGGCCGGGATTGGTCCGAGCCAGGATCTGGCGGAGCGCCTGCGGGACCGCGGACTTCAAGTCCGCGTCCGTGGGCAGGGTCGTGCGCGCGGCGCCGATGAGCCGGAAGCCCCGGAGGGTCCGGTGGAGCCGGACCACTTTCAGACCCGAAGTCCCGATATCGATTCCGAAACCCATGGCCCTATTCCGATCCCAGCGATTTCAGGAATTCCGGCACCTCGTTAGCCGCCGGCGTCGAGGGGTAGTGCTTTCGGACCGCCTCGGCCAGCTCCCGGGCGAGGACCTTCTGTCCCTCGGCGGCGTGGGCCCGCGCGCGCTTCAGCAGGCGGTCCGCCCGTTCGGTCTCCCGGTCCGCGGCCGCCGCGGCGAGACCGGCCGTGAGCTTGGGGCGCTCCGCCCGTGCCATTGTGCTGTGCCGCCCGTCGGGCCAGCGATTCTCGTACTGGTCGAGCTTGAGGATGGCCTCCTCGTAGAACGGCTTGAGGCCCACCAGTTCCGCGCGGAATCCCAGCCCGACGACCGCCTTCCAGTCCGACGCCTCGATCTCCTCAAGTCGACGCAGTTCGCGCTGGAGCTCATCCTTCTTCGCCTCCTCGCGCGTCACCGCGAGCAATTCCCTGAGGGCGGCGACCGCGTCGGTCATCCGTCCCTCCGACTCCGCCTTCTTCGCTTCCGCGACGGGATCGGCCGCCGCGCCCCCGCCCGGCCTCAGGAC
>DATHFI010000023.1:0-4071 GCA_035490275.1 Planctomycetota bacterium | reverse complement strand
AGGGGACGATCGGGAGGGCCGCGGGAGAAGCCGACTTCTTCCGCGGCCCTCCCCGCCGTCCCTCCGGCCCGGCAGGGCCGGTGCGTGGCCTGAAGGGCCACGCCCTTCTGCGGCCTTCACCAAGGCTCGGCTTGGTGGCTTGGTGTCTTGGTGGTTCGTCCGGGGTTTCAATGAGGCCAGCTTCGAGTCCGAATTTCCGAACCGACCCCCCTCCGGTTCCGTTTGCATTATTCTCGCGTCATCGGCCGTGATAGAATTCCTTCCGGAAGGGGGCGTCGTGCGGGGTGGCTCCATGTCGAATGCCTCGGGCCGGGTTCGCTCCGGCGACGTCGTTCTCGCCGCCGGATCGGCCCTCCTCCTCGTCGGGCTTCTCGCCCACGGCTCCTCCGCTCCCGCGCCGGGGCCCGTCGCTCAACGGGCCGGATCCGCCGAGGGCGCGATCACCTCGCCGGCTCCGCGGGATGCCGGTTCTCCCCCGGGAACCGAAGGATTGACGGAGCCCTCCGCGTCGCAGTCCCCATCGACCTCCTCCGAGCCGGCCGTCTTCCGCCGCAATTCGCGCACGATCAAAACGTGGCAGGATCTTCCCGTCCACGTGGTGAATCGCCCTCACTGGTTGACCGGCCGCGCGCACCGGCAGGTCGCGAACGGCTACGAAATCGACGCCCAGCTGCGCAGCGCGGAATTCAATCTCGAGATGATGGGATACGACACGGAGTCCATCCGGCGCGGATTCGAAATGGTGAACCGGGTCGACGCCGCCCTCCTCGAAGCGCCGGCCGGAACGGAACCGTCCGACCGGCTCCTCCGGATCGCCCGGGGCCCGGCGGAAGCGGCGGAAGTCGCCGGGTCGATTCCTACCGACGGCGGCGAGGAGGCCGTACGCGTCCGGGCGATCGCGCTCCTCGCGGGGCGCGAGGTCACCGGCGAAACCCTCGAGGCCCTTCGAGCGCTGGCGAAATCGGATCCCTCGGGCCCGATCCGCATCGCGGCGGGCGTCTCGCTTCTCTGGCTCCGGCGCCAGGGCGACGTCGCCGGGTGGGTGGCCGGCGAAGGTTCCTCGCAGGCCGTCTCCGATTTCTTCGATTCGATCCGGGTCGGAATGCACAAGCTCGAGGAAAACCGGCCCCGCAACGTGTTGATCTTCGAGCCCGCGCGGGTCGTGGAGTCCTCCCCGCTCGTCGACATGCTCATGGACGGAAGCGCCCCGGCGCACTGGACGGCGATGACCCGGGCGAAGATGTTCGGCGTGGCGACTTGGTACGGCGGCGAGCGCGAGGACGTCGCCGGCTGGATGGAGCACGAGTACCTGGGCTCCTCGGACGACCTGATACGGGCCTCGATCCTCTTTACGGCGCCGGACCTCACCCACTTCCGGCGTCTAGAGGATAGGGCGATCGAGGTGGCCCGGACGGGCGGCCCGGGGTTGCTCGTGCGGACGGCGCTGGCGAGCCTTGGCCGCTTCCGGTCGGAGCGGTCGTTCCGCGCCCTGATGGAAGTCGTGCCGAACTGCGTCGACGACACGGCGTACCATGCCGTGCGGGCGCTCGCGGGGCTGGAGCCCCGGTACGGGAAGGAAATCGAACCGTTCTTGCGGCAGCTGGCCGAAAACCATCCGAGCCGGGTGCTCCGGATGGAGGCCGACGCCGCGTTGAAATTTCATTTTGCGCGGTACCCGCGGTGACGCGGAGGGGAGGCGCCATGTCGCCCAATGGAATTCGGGGAGCGGCGGGGATCGTGTTCGGGGTCCTCGGCCTCCTCCTGCTCCGGTCGGGTCCCGGCTTCGCCGTGAGCGCGGCCGCGGCCCCGGGCTGCAAGGACAGCCCGACTTGCTACTCGGAGTGCGAGGAGCGGGGCAGCCTCGGGCCCCAGGGCCAGCGCATCGACTCCCTCACCGCGCGATGCGTGGGGGACTGCAACAGCGGCATCGACGGGCTGTGCGCCGAGTCGAGCGTCCAGAACCCCGACGGCTCGCGGACCTTCCAGTGCTCCTGCAATCCGAACCTCAGCCCGGCCGCGTGCTCGGGATTCGCGACGGTCAAGCCCAACGGTCAGGTCAAGACCTACATCTGCGCGGGGGATTGCGGCGGGGCGCACTGCAGGCCGGTCACGTACAACATCGAGACGACGGACACCTGCCCGGTGGCCTACTCGCTCAAGCGAAAGTGTATCTGCGAGTAGCCGCGTCCGTGATGCGTAATGCGCAATGCGTTATGCGTCGCACGTCGACCGTGAAGTGATGCGGCCCTAATCGTCTTCTTCACGCGTATCGCGAATGTAGGAGAGGAAGGCGATGCACATCTCGTCCGTGGTCTCCTCGCCCCAGCGGATGGCTTTCGGCGGATCGTGAGGGTTGTTCGGATTTTCCGCGCTGTTGTCGAACCAGGCCGTGACGAGGATTTTCGTCCCCGCGGGGATCGGCACGGGCTCCTTGAAGTGGTAGGTGTCCTGCCAGTTGAAATCCCACGCCGGCACCTGGATCAGGACCTTCGACGTCCCGTCCGGGAACTGCGCCTCGACCGTCATCTCCCGCCCGAGCAGGTGCATGTGGGGAAAGACCGAGATCGCCTTCGCCGCCCGCTTGAACGTCGCCCGCGCGGTCACCTTGTGCCGCTTCGCGCCCGGCGGGATGGTGAATGTCGCGTTCATCGGGGTCATCCACATCAGCGGGTGACGGACCGGCTTCCTGGCGAAGTGAAGGCCCATCGTCGTCTTGTCCCTCTCGGGCCGCCCGTTCTTGTGGTAGTGCACCTCGAGGACGATCCGCGCGCCCTTGCGAAGACGGCGGCCGACTCCGTCCGGGAGCGCGTAGGGCGTCACCCCGGGAGCCCACCCGCTCATCTCGCCCGACGGGATGAATCCGGGGCCGGTCCCGTGGCTCAGGTATCCCGGCAGGGGATCGATCGCGTCCATCCGCTCCGCGGCTCCGCTCGTGTCGACGTACGCGATGATGTGGTGCACCACGTTCATGTTGCCGGGGCGGACTTCGACTCCCGAAATCCACCGGTCCTCGGGGAGGTCGGTCGGGAGGACGAAGCAGCGGTACTCGTCGCTTCCCCGCGCCGAGACCTCGTATTCCGGCCCGGTCAGGACGAGGTCGGGCTCGCCCATGATCCAGCCCTCGGGGAACTTGGGGGGTGTCGGCGCCTTCGTGCGGTCCCCCTCGGGGGCGCCGCCGTCCGACCAGGCGCCGAGGACGCGGATCTCCCCGTCCGTCAGCCATCGCTCGTCGCGGAAGTCGCCGTGATTCGAGGGCAGCCAGGGCGGCATCGTCCGTGACTGCACGGCGCGCCGGATGTCGCGCGACCAGCGCGCGGCGTGTTCGAAGTCGGTCAGCGAGAAGGGCGCCACCTGGCCCGGCCGGTGGCAGGAGACGCAGCGCCGGTTGAGGATGTCGGCCACCTGGTTCGCGTAGGTCACCTCGCCGGCGGGCGCCGCGCCTCGCCGGCGCTGGATCGCGCATCCCACCGTGGACGTCGTGGAGGTCTTCACGTCGCGGCCCGCGAGCACGGCCTCGATCGCGTCTGTGAGGTAGCGGGCCTTCACGCGCTCCTCCGCCTTGTTGTCGTCGATCGCGCCCCGGTAGCGGACCGTGAAGGTGCTGTCGAGAACGACCGCGGCGGGGGTCGTGTCGACCTTGACGCCATCGGCGGCCTTCTGGTCGGGGTCGAGGAGCACGGGGAAAGGGAAACTCCACCGCTTCGCGTGCGCGGCCGCGTTCTCCGCGGTCTCGCCCGCGTTGGAGTGGATGCCGAAGAAGGAGACGCCCTGGCCGGAAAAAGACGCGTGGGCCGCGTTCAGGCGGGCGGCGTATCGTGCGACCATCGGGCATTCGGTGGCGAGAAAGAGGAGGACGACCGCCTTGGGTTCCCGGACCTCGTAGAGAGTGTGGGGGCGGCCGGTGATGTCCTCGAGAGTGAAATTGGGCGCCTTTTCGCCGGCGGGGGGTGGCGCGAAGGCCGCGGTCATCAAGGCGATCAAGGCGACGACGCGGCTCATGACGGCTCTCCGGGTCCGGGGACCATAGTGTCGTCGGAAGAGGGGCGTTGCAAGGTTCCCGTTCCAAGGGCT
>DATHFI010000022.1:0-7269 GCA_035490275.1 Planctomycetota bacterium | reverse complement strand
ATCACGACGCTCCACGGCGGATCGGTCGCCATCGCCAGCGAGGCCGGACGCGGCACGCGGGTGACGCTCGAATTCCCCCTCAAAACATGACGAAATTGTAATCCAGCGTTCACGCCGGCGTCATGCCGCGAGGGGTAGGTTCACGGCATGCGCGGCGGGTGGCTGGCCCTGGCGGTCCTGGCGTCCTCCGGCTGCGCCCATCCCGAGCCACGACCCCTCGATCCCGCCGCCTCCGAGGCGGAGTTCCGCGCGCGGTCGCTGTCGGAGCCCGGGCTTCGAACGTTCGTGGAGGCCGGTTTGCCGGCCCGGCCTTTCCCGCCGAAGGAATGGGACCTGGCCGCGCTGACCCTCGCCGCCTTCTATTTCCATCCCGAGCTCGAAGTCGCGCGTTCCCGCCTCCGGGTCGCGGAAGCCGGAGCGGTCACGGCCGGCGCGCGACCCAATCCCACGCTTTCCTTCGGGCCGGAGTACACGCTCAACGCCGCCGCCGGAGTTTCGCCTTGGATCCTGGGGCTGACGCTCGATGTCCCGCTCGAGATCGCCGGGAAGCGGGGATACCGGATCGAGGGCGCGGAAAAACGGGTCGAGGCCGCCCGGATGGAACTGGCGGAAACGGGGTGGGCCATTCGGAGCCGGGTCCGCGCGGCGTTGGCGGCCCATGTGTTCGCGCAAAGGGAAGTGGAACTGGTCGGCGCCGAACGGGGGTTGCGCGGGGAGGCCGTCGCCCTGCTGGAGCGCCTCCGGGCCGCGGGGGAAGTCTCGCGGCCCGACGTCGAGGAGGGGCGCCTGGAATTCAACACGGCCGCGATGGCGATGCGGGCCGCGGAGGGACGCTCGCTCGAAAGCCTCGCGAGTCTCGCGGCGTCCATCGGCATCCCCATGAAAGCCATCGAAGGGATAACGCTGTCGTGGCCAAATCTGGAAACTCCGCCTGGCTTGGAGGCGATCCCTCCGGCCGACTTGCAGAAGACTGCGCTTCTGGGTCGTGCGGACTTGCGCCGCCTCCTGGCGGAATACGCCGCGGCGGAAGCGGGCCTCCAGCTTGAAGTCGCGAAGCGTTATCCGGACGTGCACCTCGGACCTGGATTTCTCTGGGACCAGGGCGACAACAAGATCGCGCTCGGGCTTTCATTCGAATTGCCCCTCTTCAACCGCAATGAAGGGCCCATCGCCGAGGCCGAGGCGCGTCGCCAGGAGACGGCCGCGCGATTCCTCGCGTTGCAGGCGGAGGTCATCGGGGCCACCGACTTGGTCCAAGCCAGATTCCGGTCGGCGCACCTGGAGCTGACGGAGGCGGAGGGACTCCTGGCGGCGATCGACCGGCGCGAACGCGTCGCCCAGCAGGCGGTGAAGCTCGGGCAGGAAGACCGGCTGGCCCTCGTCAGCGTCCAGGTCCGGAAGGCGGTCGCGGGCCGCTCGCGGCTGGAGGCCCTGCGCAAGGTCCACGAGGCCTTCGGGGCGCTCGAAGACGCCGCCCAGATGCCGCTCAGTGGCTCGGCGACGGTGCCGCCCGCTCCCCGGGAAAACCCGCGCGGCGCCAATCGCAAGGAGAACTCGCCATGAGAGCCGCCGCCTGGGCGACGATCGCGCTGGCCGCCTGCTCACTCGCGACATCGTGCAAGAAGCACGAGCAGGCCGCGCCGGAGCCGCCGGCCGGAGCGGTGCCACGGGTCTCGCGCACGGACACGGGCCAGGTGGTGATCACGCTCGATCACGACGACGTGGAGCGCGCCGGCCTGGCTTCGGAGCCCGTGGTGGCACAGAGCCACCGTAAAACACGATTGGCGTACGGTCGGGTCCTCGATCCCGCTCCCCTCGCGGCGCTTGAAGGCGAGCTGGCGTCGGCGGAAGCGTCGCTTGAAGCCTCCAAAGCGGGAGTCGAACGGCTCCGCCTGCTGAACCAGGACGGAGAATCGGTGTCGCGCAAGTCGCTGGAATCGGCGGAAGCGGCGTGGCGGGGAGATGACAGCCGGGTCCGCGCCGCCCGGCAGAAGCTGGCTCTGGGCTGGGGTCCGTTGGTCGCGCGTCTTGATGCCGCCGGCCGCCGAGATTTTCTCGAGCGATGCGCGAGCGGCCGCCGCGCGCTGGTCCGTGTCGACCTCGTCTCCGGTGAGCCGATGGAGGAGCTCCCTTCGGCGGTCCGGATCGCGGTCGCCGGACGGGAAGACCATCCGTTCTCCGCGGATGAGATCGCACCCGCGCCGAGCGTCGACCCCTCCTTGCCGGGCGGAGGGTATTTCCTTCGCGTTGATTCCGAGACCGGCTCCCTTCGCCCCGGCACTCCCGTGTCGGCCTGGCTGGATCTGCCGGGAGAGCCCCAGTCCGGCGTCGTCATCCCGCGATCCGCGGTCGTCCGCTTCGGAGGCAAAGCGTGGGCCTACGTGCAGACCTCGCCCGCGGTTGCCGAAAAGACGCGGGAGCAGTTTGTCCGGCGCGAAGTCGCGGTCGATCAGCCCGTCGAGCAGGGCTGGTTCGTGACGTCAGGTTTCGCCGCCGGAGATCGCGTGGTGGTGACGGGTCCGCAGTCGCTCATGTCCGAGGAGCTCATCTCCCAGACCGGAAGCGCGAAGGAAGGCGACTAGCCCTCCATGATCAAGAAGCTCATCGAGTTCTCCCTGCGCTTCCGCGCGCTGGTGATCATCCTGGCCTGCGTCGTCATGGTGTACGGGACATACGTCGCCGCCCGCGCGAAGCTCGACGTCTTTCCGGACTTTGTGCCCCCCCAGGTCGTGATCCAGACGGAGGCGCCGGGCCTCTCCTCCGAGCAGGTCGAGGCCATCGTGACCCGGCCGGTCGAGGGCGCCGTCATCGGCACGGGGGATCTGGAGACGGTCCGCTCCCAGTCCATCCACGGCCTCTCGATCATCACCGCGGTTTTCAAGGAGGGCACCCAGGTTTTTACGGCGCGCCAGATGCTCGGCGAGAGGTTGTCGGAACTGGCCGGTCAGCTGCCGGAAGGAGTGAAGTCGCCGAAGATGACGCCGCTGACGTCGGCGACGATGGACCTCCTCAAGATCGGGCTGGTCTCCGACACGCGATCGCCCATGCAACTACGCACCTTCGCCGACTGGACGGTGCGTCCCCGCCTCCTGGCCGTGCCCGGGGTCGCCAAGGTCAGCGCCTTCGGGGGCGACGTCCGGCAGCTCCAAGTCCAGGTGAGGCCGGAGCGTCTCCTGGCCCTGGATCTTTCAATCGAAGAAGTCGTGGCGGCGGCGCGCATGGCCACCGGGATTCGAGGCGCGGGATTCATTGAAACCGAAGCACAGCGGATCGTGCTGCAGACCGAGGGGCAGTCGCTCACGCCGGAGGCGCTGGGCGAGGCGGCCGTCACCACGCGCGAAGGAACCACGATCCGGTTGCGCGATGTGGCGTACGTCCGCGAGGCGCCGGAACCCAAGCAGGGCGATGCCCTGGTCATGGGCCGCCCCGGCGTGCTCCTGACGATGTCCAGCCAGTACGGCGCCAACACCATGGAGGTGACGGAAGCGGTCGAGAGCGCGTTGGAGGAGCTGGCCCCGGCATTCGCGTCGGAAGGCATCATCCTCTTTCCGCGCCTTCATCGCCCGGCCACGTTCATCGAACACGCGCTGCGCAACGTGCGGTCGTCCCTGCTCCTGGGCGCCGGGTTCGTGGCGGTCGTCCTGTTCCTGTTCCTCTTCAACATCCGCGCCGCGATCATATCCCTGACGGCCATCCCGCTTTCCCTGCTGATCGCGATCTGGATACTGGATGCCTTCCACGCCTCGCTCAACACGATTACGCTCGGCGGTCTGGCGATCGCTCTTGGCGCGGTGGTCGACGACGCCATCATCGGCGTGGAGAACATCTTCCGGAGATTGAGGGAGAACCGCCGGCTCGCGGCGCCTCGTCCGCTCTTTCGGGTCGTGCTTGACGCGTCCCTCGAGGTGCGCAGCGCCGTCGTCTACGCGACATTCGTAGTGGCCCTGGTCTTCCTTCCGGTCCTCACCATGTCGGGCCTCCAGGGACGGCTGTTCGCTCCGCTGGGCGTAGCGTATATCCTCGCTATTCTCGCCTCGCTTGTGGTCGCCCTGACGGTGACCCCCGCGCTGTCGTTCGTTCTCCTCCCGCGCGCGGCCGAGAGGGACGAACCCCGGGGCATGATCCGTCTCAAGGGCGCCTACCGGCGTTTGTTGGAAGGCCTCTCGCGACATCCCCGATCGGTCGGGGGCGCCGTCTTGGTGATCTGCGCGGGGGCGGCGGCGCTGTTCCCCTTCCTGGGAGGGGAGTTCCTGCCGGAATTCCGCGAGGGCCATTTCGTCGTGCAGGTCTTCGCGGCCCCGGGCACGTCGCTGCCGGAGCTGACGCGCATCGGATCGCGAATCTCCGCGGAGTTCGCGAAGAGTCCCCACATCGACACCTCGGAGCAGCAGGTGGGCCGGGCGGAGCTGGGCGAGGACCCGTGGGGCCCCCACCGGAGCGAGTTCCACGTCGAGCTCAATCCGGGCCTGGAGGACGAGGGCGCCGTGCAGGAGGAGATCCGCGAAACGCTCTCGAAATTCCCGGGGATCTACTTCAACGTCCTCACGTTCCTCGGGGACCGCATCGGCGAGACGATCTCCGGCGAGACGGCCGAGGTCGTCGTCAGCGTCTTCGGCGAGGATCTCGACGTGATCGACCAGAAGTCGCGGGAGGTCGCCCGCGAGATCTCGCGGATTCCCGGCGCGGTCGACGTCCAGCTGGGGTCGCTGCCCGGGGCGCCCCAGCTGGTCGCGCACCTGAGGGCGGATCGCCTGCGGCAATTCGGATTCCGGCCGGTCGAGGTGCTGGACGCCATCCAGACGGCGCTGCAGGGGACCGTCGTTGCGCAGACGCACGAGGCCAACCGGGTGTCCGACGTGGCGGTGATCCTCGATCCCGAGCGGAGGCGCGATCCGGAAGGGATCGGCGCGCTCCTCCTGCGAAGCTCCTCCGGCATCCGCATGCCGGTCCGGGAACTGGCCGACCTCTATCCGGCCACGGGGCGCTACATGGTCCTGCACGACGGCGCGCGCCGGCGCCAGACGATCACCTGCAACGTCCGGGGCCGCGACATCTCCTCGTTCGTCGAGAGCGCCAAGAAGAGGATCGCGTCGGGAGTCAAGTTTCCTTCGGGGACCTACGCCACGTTCGGGGGAGAGGCCGAGGCGCGATCCCAGGCCCAGCGCGAGCTCTTCCTCCATTCGGCCGTCGCGGGGGTCGGAATCCTCCTCCTGCTATCCGTCGTTTTGAACAACGCGAGGAACCTTCTCCTCCTTGTGGCGAACCTCCCGTTCGCCCTCGTGGGAGGCGTCCTGGCTGCCTTCTTCACCGGCGGGTCGCTCTCGGTGGGCTCGCTCGTCGGATTCGTCACCCTATTCGGGATCTCGACCCGGAACTCCATCATGATGATCTCGCACTACGAGCACCTGACCCAGGAAGAGGGGATGACGTGGGGCCTCGAGGCCGCGTTGCGCGGGGCCGCGGAACGGCTCGTCCCCATCCTGATGACCGCGCTGGTCACGGCCCTGGGATTGCTCCCAATCGCGCTGGGAAGCGGCGACCCAGGGCGCGAGATCGAAGGGCCGATGGCCGTCGTCATCCTGGGCGGACTGGCGACCTCGACCGCGCTGAACCTTCTCGTCCTGCCCGTACTGGGATTGCGGTATGGGCGATTTGAAAGGCGAACGGACCTCGAGGCGGCCTGAGATCCGCGGACTACAATGTTGGGACGTTCCGGCCGGAATCGCGCGGCCGGTCCATGATCGCCGATCACTTGGGAAACGCCACCATGCCATTGCCGGAGGACGCGGGCGGCCACGAAGCCCCCGGTCCCGACGAAGCGCGCGGCCTGCCTCGTCTCCTCTGGGGGAATGGCGCCCCCCGGTGGCTCCTTCCCGTCGCTTCCGCGGCGGTCCTCCTCGTGATGCTCGGATCCCAGACACTCTGGACTCACGAAGGTCGCTGGGCGGTCATCACCCGCGAGATGGAGCGCAGCGGCGACTATTTCCATCCCCGGCTCTTCGATGACGATTACTTCGACAAGCCCCTCTTTTCCTATTGGCTCATGATCGGCGCCGGCCGGCTCCTGGGGGGGTTGAACGAATGGACGCTCCGGCTTCCGGGCGTGCTGGCGGGACTGCTCACCATCTGGTGCACCGTCCGGCTGGGACGCCTCCTCGGATCGCGGGAGGCCGGCCTCGTCGCCGGATGGATGCTCGCCTCCTGCTATTTCTTCGTCTTCTGGTCCCGGCTCGCGTGCTCCGACATGCTGAACGTCGCGGCCGTGACCGCCGCCGTCACCTGGTATTTCGGAAGGCGCGATCGGCCGGGATTCGCGACGTGGGCCGTTTTCTTCGCGATCCTGGGCGTGGGGTCCCTGATGAAGGGGCCGGTGGCGGCGGCGCTCGCGATCGTCGCCGTGGGGGCCGACCTGCTCTCGGCCGGGCGCTGGAGAATCCATGTGCGGCCGTCCATGTTTCTCGGGGCGCTGACGGGATTGCTGGGGTTCCTCCTGCCCGGCGTACTGGCCGTCGTCTTCGGGTCCGCGGCCAATCTATCCAGCGAGCTGGGCGCCGTCTTCCGGGAAAATTTCGTGCGGTACTTCCATCCCTTCGATCACGCCGACCCCTTTTACACCTATGCCGAATACCTGCCCGCCTATGCCCTGCCCTGGACCCTGCTCCTTCCCTTCGTGATCCGGCGCGATGCGCGCCGGTGGAAGGAACTGGGCGCCTCGGCGCACTGGCCCCTCCTCGCGGCCGTCGGCATTTTCATCTTCCTGACCCTGGGAGCCGGCCGGCGGAATTACTACATCCTGCCGATCCTGCCCCTCCTGATGCTGGCCGCCGCGGACTGGGTCTGCGCCGCGGGCGCTCGAAGCCGTCGCGCCTCCATCACCGCGTGGACCGCGGCGGTCTGCTGGTCCGGCATGATCCTGTACTTCGGCGCCGCGGTTCCCATTGCCGCTTCCAAGGGCGGAGCGCGGACGATGGCGCTGGAGGTGCGAAAAGCCGCCGAAGGTATGGCGCCCTGGACGGCGTGGGAGGTCCAACTGTACGCCGTAAAGCCCCAGCTCGCCTTCTACCTCGACACCGGCACCCCGCCCCATCGCGCGGGCGAGGAGGAACTCGGCGCGCTGGTGGCGAGGGTTCGCGACCACCCGCGCACGATCGTGGTGACCCGCAACCGGTTCCTCAAGGACCTCGAACCTCTCATGACCCGCTCGCGGATCGTGCGGGAACGCTCCATGCTTCCCTGGTCGCTGGGCGAGTTCCGGTCGGACCTTGAAGG
>DATHFI010000021.1:0-3771 GCA_035490275.1 Planctomycetota bacterium | reverse complement strand
GAGCCGATGAAGCCCGCCCCGCCGGTGACGAGCGCGGTCATAGCTTGAAAAGCTCCACGGCCGCGCGGGTGCTCGCCGCGGCGAAGGTTTCGAGGGGAACCCCGAAGAGCGCCGCCACCGCTTCCGCCGTGTGGCGGACGTACGCGGGCTCGTTCCGCTTCCCCCGGTTCGGGACCGGGGTCAGGTACGGGCAGTCGGTCTCGACCAGCAAGCGGTCCATGGGGACGCCGCGGATGGCGCCGCGCAATCCGTTCGCGTTGGTGAAGGTGACGGGGCCGGCGATCGAGAGGAGGAATCCCATCTCGAGGTAGGCTTCGGCGTCGCGGGCGTTGCCGGAGAAGCAGTGGATGACGCCGCGGACGGGGGGCGGCAGCTCCTCCCGCACGATCGCGCGGACGTCGTCGTGCGCGTCGCGGCAGTGGATCACGACGGGGAGCTTCATCTCGGCGGCGAGCCTCAGGTGGCGGCGAAAGAGCTTCCTCTGGTTCTCGACGCTCGCGAATTTCTTGGCGTAGTCGAGGCCGGTCTCGCCGATCGCCACGACCTTGGGGGCGTGAACGAGGTGGCGGAGCGCGGCGAGCTCCTCGTCGGCGGCGTACCGGTCCGCCTCGTGGGGGTGATAGCCGATCGCGGCCCAGACGCCGTCGTTCGCGGCCGCGAGGTCGCACGCGCGGCGGGACCCCGCGGGGTCGGTGCCGACGGTGACGATCCGGTTGACGCCCGCGGCCCGCGCGCGGGGCACGAGCTGGTCGCGGTCGGCCTCGAACGCGGGATCGTCGAGGTGGGCGTGGGAGTCGGTCAGCATCGAGGGGATTCTAGCAAGCAGGATGGTCCGGGATTAGAATCCCCGCCATGCCCGTCATCTTCGTCTCGGACACGCAGCGGCGCGCGGTCGCGCGCGTGCGGCGGATGATCCGCGGGGTGAACCAGGCGGTGAGCGAGACGCTCGAGGTGCCGCCGAACACCGTGTGGGTGCGATACGACCCCGGCGCGCCCGAGCTGTACGGCGAGGGAACCGCGGGGCGGGTGCCGAAGGAGGGCCGGCCGGTCTTCGTCTTCGTGCGGATGACGGAGGGACGCGACGCGAAGCGGCTCCAGGGCCTCTACCGGGCCATCTCGGGCGCGGTGGCCAAGGCGTTCGACATGTTTCCCGACTTCGTCTGGACGCGGATCGAAGAATTCCCCCCGGACCGCGTGGGCCAAGGAGCCCAATCGTATGCCGAGATCAGAAAGCAGAAGAAGCGATAACCGATAACGGATGACAGATGACCGATTACAGATGACCTCCGAACTCGGAGTCATCTGTCATCCGTCATCGGTAATCCTTTGTCCATGAAACCTGAAGTACGTGAGATCCTCCTTCATCTTCTAGATGAAGGTTATGACCGCGCGGCTTGGCACGGACCCACCTTGTGCGGTTCGATCCGCGGGGTTTCCGCGAAGGAGGCCGCGCGTCGTCCCGGAGCGAGGCGTCACTCGATCTGGGAGCTCGCGATTCACGCCGCGTACTGGAAGTATGCGGTTCGCCGGAGGCTGACGGCCGAGAAGCGCGGCTTCTTCCCGAGGAAGGGGAGCAACTGGCTCCCGGTGCCGAATCCCGCGACTTCCGCCGCCTGGAAGCGCGACGTGGAGCTATTGGCCGCGTGCCATCGCTCGCTTCGCGAAGCGGTCGCCGGACTCCGCGGCCTCACGCCCCGCCGGCGGCGCCTCATCGCGGGGATCGCGATGCACCACGTCTACCACGCGGGGCAGATCCAGCTCGTGAAGCGTATGATACGAGCGCATCCGTGAGGCCATATTTGGAGGACGCGCCATGGTGCGAATTCTCGCGGCAATGATCCTGCTCTCTGGCTTGGCGGCATCCATCTCCACCTCCGGACGCGAGGTTCCGCCCCCGGCAAGATCTCAGGTCCTCGTGGCCGTCATTCTGGTTTCCTCTTCAGGCGACCTGTGGGCGGATGTACGGGAGGTCGATCCCGCGCTCAAGGCGCTCGAAGGGGACGTCGCGCGCCGGGTGAAGGACCTGGGCGCGGACGCCGTCGAGGATCGGATCAAGGCGATCGCGGAACTGAAGGCGATGGGCCTCTGCGCCTACGGCGCCATCAGGAAGGCGCGGGACCTGGAGAAATCGGACGGCGTTCGGGCGGAAGTGGATGCCATCCTGAAGAACATGATCGGGGACCTTCCCAAATCGTTCCAAACTGTCCCCGCGACGCGCCGATTGGGAGCCAAGGAGGGCGAGGCCCTGAGGAGCCGGTGGCAGGAACGGAAGCTTCTGCGTCAAGAGCCCAACGTCTTGGTGTCGGACGGGTCTCCGTTCACGGTTTTTCTGGGAGAAGAGGTCCCTCTCGGGGTGCGCCAGCGCCGGATCCGGATCGAAGGAGACGGGGAGCGCGCGCGGATGGAGGAGGAGATCTCCATGGCGAAAAAGGGTCTCCAGATGCTCATCACGCCCAAGGTGCTCGATGCCGACAAGGAAATCGTATCGCTCGACATTGCCGTCACCACCCAGGCCGTCGTGGGTACGAGTCCGATGTCGGTGAAAGTGAACCTGAATCCCAGCCTGAAGTCGAAGGAGTTCGTGCTTGCCGGCCCCTTCCCGGCCGCGGGGGAAAAGGAAGAACCGTGGTGGATCCTCCTGACGTGTAAGGTGATTTCTTGACGGCCTCCCTTCGTTGACTTCGCCCGAGGGGCGCGCCTATCCTGTCGGGGTCCATTGTCCGGAGGGAGTCATGCCCAAAGCCATCCAGGGATCGGTCGGCACGGGCGGAATGAATAATTCCCAGCACGTGATGACGATCCAGTACCTGCTCAACTGCGTGCCGGCGGGGGAAGGCGGACCCTCGCCCGAACTCGTCGTCGACGGAATCGTCGGGCCCAAGACGATCGCCGCCATCCAGAAATTTCAGAAGGCCAGGTTCAACTGGGCCGACGGTCGCGTCGATCCCACCGGCAACACCATCAAGGCGCTCCAGCCGTACGACCCCTACCCCTTCATTCCCCTGGTGACCAAGGGCCAGAAGAGCGGCGGGCTGGGGCAGAAGGAAATGTCCGGCGACAAGCAGGGCGGCTACGGCGACAAGCTGGGCGGCCAGCTCGGGGAAAAGGTCGGGGAAAAGTTCGGGGGCGTCTACGGCGACAAGGTGGGCGGCATGCCCGGATCCAAGGGCGTGCCCGGCTTCAAGTCCTGGTAACGGCGCGCCGTGCCTGAGCTCACCGCCTTCGTCCGTGAAGTGATCCTGCCCGGCGGACCCGACGCGATCCCGCGCCTGAAGCGATCCGCCTGCCGGTTCAAGCTCCGCCACGGCCGTTCGCGCATCGATCGCTGGGGCCTCTTCGCGGCCGAGCCGATCCCGCGTCGCCGGCGGGTGATCGACTACACGGGAGAGAAGATCGGCCGGAAGGAGGCCCGGCGGCGGAGCCTCAGGCCCCGGCTCTTCTTCTTCCGGGTCAGCAAGAACCGGTCCAGCGACGGGGCGATCGGCGGGAGCGGCGCGGAGTTCATCAACCACAGCTGCGAACCCAACCTCGTCGCCCGGGTCCGGAAGGGGCGCGTCACGTTCGTCAGCCTCCGCAGAATCGAGCGCGGCCAGGAGCTCCTGCTCGATTACCAGGTCGCCGGCGACGTCCCGCCGCTCGCCTGCCGCTGCGGCGCGCCCGCGTGCCGCGGCACGATGAATAAGCCGGCGACTCCCCCGCGATCCCGCAAGCCCTCACTCCGGTCGCGAAAAGCCGCGGTCTCCTAGACTCCGGACGCACACCGGTGAGAGG
>DATHFI010000020.1:0-2819 GCA_035490275.1 Planctomycetota bacterium | reverse complement strand
GCCCGGATGCACGCGCTCCCGGACGCCGCCTTCATCCAGATGACCGCCTCCTTCAAGAAGCGCCTCAAGGCGGGGGAGGACATCCTCGACATCCTCCCCGAGGCCTTCGCCGCCGTGCGCGAGGCTTCGCGGCGCACGCTCAAGATGCGCCACTTCGACGTCCAGCTCATCGGCGGCATCGTCCTCCACGAGGGGAAGATCGCCGAGATGGGCACGGGCGAGGGCAAGACCCTCGTCGCCACGCTCCCGGCCTACCTCAACGCGCTGACGGGCCGCGGCGTCCACATCGTCACCGTCAACGACTACCTCGCGCGCCGCGACTGCCAGTGGAACGGCCCGCTCTACGATTTCATGGGCGTCACCGTCTCCTCCATCCAGCACGAGCAGTCGTTCATGTTCGACCGGAACACCGCGACCGATGTCGATGACCGCCTCCACAACCTGCGAGCCGTCGAGCGCCAGGAGGCCTACCGCGCCGACATCACCTACGGCACGAACAACGAGTTCGGGTTCGATTTCCTGCGCGACAACCTCAAGGTCCGCAAGGAGGATCAGGTCCAGCGCGGCCACGTCTACGCCATCGTCGACGAGGTCGACTCGATCCTCATCGACGAGGCGCGCACGCCCCTCATCATCTCGGGCCCGACCGAGGAATCGACGGACAAGTACTACACCGCCGACCGCGTCGCCCGCCGCATGGAGATGGGCGAGGAGATCACGGGCAAGGACCGGGAGAAGATCCACACCGGCGACTTCGTCGTGAAGGAGAAGGAGCACCTCGTCATCCTCACCGAGAAGGGGATCGAGAAGGCCGAGCAGATGGTCGGCGTCGGCTCCTTCTACACCGGCGAGAACATGGAGTGGCCCCACTACATCGAGACTGCGCTCAAGGCGCACCACCTCTACAAGCTCGACCGCGACTACGTCATCCACGACAACGAGGTCATCATCGTCGATGAGTTCACCGGACGCATGATGCCGGGCCGGCGGTGGAGCGACGGCCTCCACCAGGCGGTCGAGGCCAAGGAGTCGGACAAGGGCTGCCGCATCCAGGAGGAGTCCCAGACCTTCGCGACGATCACGCTGCAGCACTACTTCCGCATGTACGAGAAGCTCGCGGGGATGACCGGCACCGCCGCGACCGAGGCCTCCGAGTTCGACAAGATCTACAAGCTCGACGTCTGCGTCGCGCCGCCGAACCGGCCGCTGTGCCGGGACAACTTCCCCGACGTCGTCTACGGGAGCGAGCAGGAGAAGTTCGACGCGATCGAGGAGGAAATCGCCCGCCTGCATGCCACGGGGCGGCCGATCCTCGCGGGCACGACCTCCGTGGCGAAGTCCGAGATCCTCGCGGAGCGGCTGAAGCTGCGGGGCATCAAGCACGAGGTCCTGAACGCGAAGTTCCACGAGAAGGAGGCCTACATCGTCGCCCGGGCGGGCCAGAAGGGGGCCGTCACGGTCGCGACGAACATGGCGGGCCGCGGCACGGATATCCTCCTCGGCGAGGGCGTGGCCGCCATCGGGGGGCTCCACATCCTCGGCACCGAGCGGCACGAGGCGCGCCGGATCGACAACCAGCTCCGCGGGCGCTGCGCGCGGCAGGGCGACCCGGGATCGAGCCAGTTCTTCATGTGCCTCGAGGACGACCTCTTCCGCAAGTTCGCCCCGCCGTGGATGAAGGGGCTCCTGCGCAAGATGGGCCTCAAGGAGGGCGAGCGCATCGAGTCGAAGCTCGTCACGCGCGCCATCGGCAAGGCGCAGAAGAACGTCGAGGCGCACAATTTCGACATCCGCAAGAACCTCGTCGAGTACGACCAGGTCCGCAACCAGCAGCGCAAGGTGGTCTACGGACTGCGGCAGCGGATCCTCGACGGGTCGGACGTCCGCGAGCAGATCCTCGACATGGTCCGCAACCGCGTCGCGGCCATGGGGGAACGATTCCTGGCAGGACGGGAACCGGACACCGCGGGATTCGCCTCCTGGTTCGAAGAGAAATTCGGGGGGCCGCTCGGCCTCAACGGCGCGCAGGACCGGGCCGACATCGAGCGGAAGGCGACCGAGGAGGCGGAGAAACTCTACCTCGCCCGGCCCCTCGAGTTCGGGATCCTCGAGGTCCGCCACCGCATCGAGGGGCTGGGCCACCGCTTCCTCAAGGAGCGGAACACGCCGCCCGCCGAGGCCGCCATGTTTTGCCACCAGGTCCAGAACGACTTCGGCCTCGCCCTCGAACCGGCGGAAATCCTCAGGCGCTCCGCGCTCGAAGCGGTCACGTACGCGGTGGATCGGATCGTCGCGGCGCGCAAGGATGTCATCGCGAAGGTCGGCGAAGAGCTCTTCTCGGGTGCCGAGAGGTTCGTGCTCCTGGGCAAGATCGACGAGAAGTGGAAGGACATGCTCTACAACATGGACCAGCTGCGCGACATCGTCGGCATGCGGAGCTTCGCGCAGCAGGACCCCAAGCTGGAGTTCAAGCGCGACGCGACCGAGCTCTTCGGCACGATGATGGAGGCGCTCGAGGACGACGTCACGTCGTTCCTCTTCCGCTCGCGGCGGGTGTCGGGGGACGAACAGCGTCTCGCGCGCCGGTGGGGCAAGGCGGCCGAGAGCAAGCAGGACGTCCAGGCCTTCGAGGGCGGAGGCAACGGGGACCGCGAGGGGGGCGAGGCCTCCGAGGAGAAGCCGAAGCCCTTCGTGGCGGCGGGCCCCAAGACGGGGCGCAACGATCCCTGTCCCTGCGGGTCGGGAAAGAAGTACAAGAAGTGTCACGGAGCGGCCGGGAATTGACGGAATCAAGAATCTAGAATCAAGAATCAGGGGCC
>DATHFI010000019.1:0-7524 GCA_035490275.1 Planctomycetota bacterium | reverse complement strand
CCTCGTCGGGCGAGCCCATGATGATCTCGTAGGCCGGGTAGTCCTGGCGAAAGAAAGTTCGGAGATTTTCCGCGAGTCCTTCGTCGAGCCCCTTGAGGGGTTTGAGGATCGTCACCGGGGGCAGGACGGACGGCGCGGGTGGCGGCGGCGCGGCGAGGAGACGCCGTTGATAAAACCAGAGCACCGCCGAGAGCAGGAGGCCGAGGATCGCGGGCAGGGCGAGAAGGAGCGCCTGAGTCATTGAAACGGAATTATATCGCGGCGGTTTCCGCGATTTCCGGAAGCGGCTCCTTCGGGGCGGGCGCCGGCACCGTCGTCAGTTCGCGCTCGACGTGGAGCAGTTCCAGGCGGCCGTCGAGGTGCTCCACGAGCGCGGTGCAGTTCTCGACCCAGTCGCCGTCGTTGCAGTAGAGGATGTCGCCGACCTGCTTGATCTCGGGCCGGTGGATGTGGCCCGTGAGGACGACCTGCGCGCCCTTCTCGCGCGCGTACCGGGCGAGCGATTCCTCGTAGTTGCTCACGAACTCGCAGATGTACTTCACCTTGCGCTTCAGGAAGGCGGCGAGGGACCAGTAGGGGCGGCCGAGCTTGCGCCGGACCCAGTTCGTGATCCGGTTGAGCCCGAGCGCCAGGTCGTAGAACCAGTCGCCGATCGCGGTGATCACCGCGTGGTTCTTGACGACCGCGTCGAAATCGTCGCCATGGAGGATGAGCATCCGCCGGCCGTCGAGGAGGTCGTGCATCGCCTCGCGCCGGATTTCCACGCCCCCGAAGTGGAGCCCCTCGTAGTCGCGGAACCGCTCGTCGTGGTTCCCGGGGATGAAGACCACCTGGGCGCCGTTGCTCGCCCGCTTGAGAACCTTGCGGACGAAGTCGTTGTGGGACTGGGGCCAGTACCAGCGGCGACGAAGGCTCCAGAGGTCGATGATGTCGCCGACGAGGTAGAGCGTCTCGCACTCGATCGACGAGATGAACTCCAGCAGGGGCTCGATGCGGCACGCCTTCGTCCCGAGGTGGACGTCGGAGATCCACACCGCGCGGTACCGGACCTTGTCGTAGCGTCCCATAGTCGTTCCCCCTCTTCTCTCTTCCCGCAACCTACGACCCCCAGGTTGGGATCACGCTGGGACAGGGTTAAGGAATGTTGAAGGGGGAAAGGGCCGATTGCTGATTCCGGATTGCGGATTGCGGTCGCTGAGGGCTGAACGCTGATGGCTTCGGCCGCTGGCTGCTGACGGCTGAGTGCTGCCCGCCATGGGCATTGTTGCATTAAGTTTGCGGAATCGACCGTCTAGGATTGTTAGAATCACGGTGGTGGTGGCGGGTCTGGGGATGGCGGGTGTGGTGTTGGGCTTCGTGGTGGGACATCGTCCTGGGGGGGTTCACATGTCGCTCTGGGGAACGTCTGTTCGCATTTCGTCCATGGCCGCGCTGGCCGTCCTGCTCACCGCCCTGACGTCGACGGGCGCCGGAACCCCGGCTGAAGCGGCTCCCGGTCGAATGGCGCGCGCCACCGGCGGTCCGGACGGATGGGGATACCGGTTCACCGACAGCCAGGAGAATGGCGGCCCCGTCTTCAGCCAGGAATGGGAGGACATCTCCACCACGGGTACGTCGATCTTCGGCGTCGGCTCCGACGATTCCGCCTCGTCCGTCTCCTTCCCCTCGGGCTTCCAGTTTCGTTTCTACGGGAACAATTACTCGTCGATGTGGGTGATCACGAACGGAAATATCCAGTTCGGCTCCAGCGCGAATGCCACGTATGTCAATAACACCCTGCTCGCCTCGGGCCAGGGCGAGATGCTCGCCCCCTACTGGGACGACCTGTACGTCGGCAGCAACAGCAGCGTCCGGTGGCAGCGTTTTGACGCCGGCGGCGCCAACGACCGGGTCATCATCCAATGGACGCTGATCGACTTCTGTTGCTCGAGCGGCAATGGCCAATTCACCTTCCAGGTCAAGATCTACGGCGGGACCGGCTCCGACGGGAAGATCATGTACAACTACAACGCGATGAACGGCCAGTCCGGCGCCGGCGCGACCATCGGGATCCAGAGCGTGGCTCGGAGCACATACCTGACGTACGGCTACGCCGGGAGCCCGAATACGGTGGCCAACAGCCGGAGCGTCCGGTTCGCGAACAACTCGCCGCCGAACCCTCCGACCAACCTGGTCCAGTCCGCCGATTCGGGCGGCCTGCCTCTCGCCCTCGGCTCCTGGTCCGACACCACGATCTACTGCCGGGGCACCGTGACCGACCCGGACGCGGGGAACACCGTGGGGCTGGAGATCGAAATCCTGCCGAACGCCAGCCCTTTCTCGTCCAACATCACGGGCCAGACCGCCTCAACCCCGGGGGCGACGATGGTCGCCTCGGGAGGGACCCCCGAAGTGCTCTACACCTTTACGGGGAGCCCCTACGGGTCGGGGGATTACCACTGGCGGGCCCGATCGCGCGACAACGCGGGAGCGACATCGGCGTGGGTCATTTTCGACGCCAGCGGGATCAATTTCTCGGTCGATATGACGCCGCCCTCGGCTCCCTACGGACCCTTCTACCCGGACGCGATTCAGACGATCGGGACGAGTCCCTTCCCCGCGGTCGACTTCTCGTGGGGAGGCGCCACGGACGTCGGGCCTCCCGCGCCGCTCAGCTACAAGTTCGAAATCTCCTTGACGAACACCTTCGTTTCGCCCCTCTTCCAGTCGCCCACGCCCACGAATTCGATCTCCGCGGCCATTCCGGCCTCGGACGTCGACTACTACTGGCGCGTGGCGGCCGTCGATTCGGCGGGCAACCAGGGGCCCTGGGCGGGTCCGATCGCCTTCCAGGTGGGATTCGTCGAGCAGGTCCCCAAGGAGCCGGACCGGTTCTCCTACTGCGGCGCGG
The DNA here is from genome assembly GCA_035490275.1 of Planctomycetota bacterium. Taxonomy (GTDB): domain Bacteria; phylum Planctomycetota; class MHYJ01; order MHYJ01; family JACPRB01; genus DASRJF01. Next base: position 4,634 of record DATHFI010000019.1, on the reverse strand, counting down.
AGGCTCCGGCGAGCCCGTGGGGACTGGTGGCGATGACCGGGGCGCTGACCCTCCTCGCGGCCACGCTCCTGCGGCGCCGGTCGGCGGCCTAGCACAGGCCGCCGGGCGCAGCGATATCACCCCCGGCCCGGGGTTCAACCTAGATGGGCGGCGGCGGCAGCCGTCGTCCCGTGACCAGCTCCCACAGCAGCAGCACCACGCAGATCACGAGGAAGAAGAAGAACAGCACCCTCGCGATGTCCACCGCTCCCGCGGAGATACCTCCGAAACCGAAGACGGCGGCGATGATCGCGACGATGAAAAACGCCAGCGACCAGCGGAGCATGGGGCCCTCCTTTCCTGAATACATGATTGATGCGCTGGGAGCGGGGATGTGACGGGGATTCCGCCGGGGGGACGTCATCCGCCGGCCGTTCACCGGGAGCCGTCGGAGTCAGGGGGAACGGCGGGTATTCAGCGGCCCTCCGGAACGGAGTTATCGCTTCCGAGATTGCTTCGAGTGACCGTTGGGTGAGAAAGCTTCGGCGATGGCCTTCATGATCAACGCTTCCGCCCGCTGGACATCCGGCCGTTCGAAAACTTCCTTGAGCTCCGCCCAGCATCGGTCGATCAGGCGCTCAGAGAGAGAATCCGACATCGCCCGGATGGCGACCTCGGCAAATACGCCGCGACGCTTCGATTGAGCCATGCAACCCTATTCTACCCCTTGGGGTGACGCCGTTGCAGCACGACATTCTTCATAATGTTGTGCCCGGGAGTCCGGGGAATCGCCATGAAATCGTCATGCCGATGAATGAATATCCTCCTTCGCGCCGCCCGTGGATTGCGCTTCGGAGGGTACTATCCTTCGCCCGATTGTGACCGGGGCTCGCAGGAAACGGCATGAAATCTGGATGGCTCGCCATCCGAGGCACGACGGTTCAAACATGCGAAGGTTGGCAGGCCCTCGCAGACGATTTTCGAACGGCCATCGGAGAATCGACCCTGCGGCCGACTCCACGTCCGGGCGACGCGGTTGGCACGGAGACTTTCGACGGATATAATGCAGGTATGACGACGAAGGAACTGATCCGCAAGCTGCTGGACCGGATGCCGGACGACGCAACAATCGAAGACATCCAGTATCAGATTTACGTGCTTCAGAAGATCCAGGCGGGCGAGGAGGATCTTGAAGCGGGCCGGATCGTGTCGAACGACCAAGTCATGCAAGACCTGGCGCGATGGGTGAAATAGCTTGGACGGAGCGCGCGAGGCAGGATCTTCAGGAAATCATCGAGTACCTCTCTCGCGACACGAAAGCATACGCGCAGTCCTTTGCCCTCCGGCTCCGAAAGAAGATCGACCGCCTGTCGCCTTTCCCAGAGTCCGGGCGATTGATTCCGGAAGATCCCGAGCGGGGAATCCGGGGAGTGCTCGTGGAGAACTACCGGGTCCTGTACAAGATCGCTGGAGGGCGGGTGGTGATCTCACCGTGGTCCATGGCGCCAGGAACATCGACCTCCCGCCAAAGTAGCTGACAGTTACAAAAGGAGCGGGATTGGTACGCCCGGCTGAACGATTTTAGAACCCCCCTTCGGGACGGTTCAGCCTTCGTACGATCTGGTCATAGACCTCCCGCCGGTCCATGACCCCGTAGACGCGGACTTCGTCGCCGAGGATCTCAAATACCACGCGGTAATCGCCGACCCTGAGTTTCCAGTACCCGCGGAGAGATTTTCGCAGCCGCTCCCCGTACTGGTCCGGAGCCCGTGACAGCCGGTGCTCGATCGCCCTGAGAATCCGGTCCGCGAGGTTCCTGGGTATCGAGGCCAGATCGCGGACCACTTCGGGATGAATCTCGACTCGATAGGGTCCCGTCACGGGCCTCTCATCCCCGAAGCCGTTTCACCGCTTTCCGAAGGCCGTCGACCGACAGGGCCCGGGCCCGGACGAAAGTCCGGCGGCGGCGTTCCGCAAACGCGTCGAGACCCGCGTCCTCGAGGAACTCGAGGGCGTCCCCCACGAGATTCCGGACCTGCTGGGAGAGCGAAACTCCCGCGCGCCGGGCCAGGCGTTCCACCGCGCGATAGATCGGCGGCTCCAGCACGGCATGGATTCTGGGGTTCTTCGGCGCCATATGCCCTCCAGCCGTAGTGTAGCACTTATGCTGCACTAAATCAAGGAAGGCGACCCTTCCTTCGCGCCGCCCGTGGATTGCGCTTCGGCGGGCGCCCTCCTTCGCCCCGTTGTGCCTCGCGCCTGCAGGAAACGGCATGAAATCGCGACGGCTTGCCATCCGAAGCGCAACGATTCAAAGGTGCGAAGGATGGTACGCCCGGCAGGAATCGAACCTGCAACCTACTGGTTCGTAGCCAGTCACTCTATCCAATTGAGCTACGGGCGCACATGCCAGCGAAGGCATCCCCGCGGCGGGCGCCGCGAGGCGAGGCCTAGTTTAGCGCCCCCCGGCGTCGATTCAACCCATTTTCCCCGAGCGCGCCCGCGCCCCGTTGCTTTGCCGCGCCCCGCGTTATAATGGCCCCCATGGCGAAGCACGAGCCCGAGGCGGCCTACACCGTCCTCGCCCGCCGCTACCGGCCCGTCGGCTTCGAAGAGGTCGTCGGCCAGGAGCACGTTTCCACCACGCTCCGCAACGCGATCCGCGAGGGCCGCGTCGGCCACGCCTATCTTTTCGCCGGACCCCGCGGCGTGGGCAAGACCACGACCGCCCGCCTTCTCGCCAAGGCGCTCAACTGCGAAAAGGGCCCCACCGAAAAGCCCTGCAACGCCTGCGAGTCCTGCCTCCGCATCCAGCAGGGAACCGACACGGACGTCTTCGAAATCGACGCGGCCTCCAACGGCAGCGTCGACGACGCCCGGGAGCTGCGCCAGGGAGTCGCCTACGCCCCCCTCCGGTCGCGGTTCAAGATCTACATCATCGACGAAGCCCACATGCTCTCCAAAGAGGCCTTCAACGCGCTCCTGAAAACACTCGAGGAGCCGCCCCCGCACGTGAAGTTCATCTTCGCCACCACGCTGATCCACAAGCTTCCCGACACGATCGTCTCGCGCTGCCAGACCTTCGATTTCCGCCGCATCACCTCGAGCGATATCGTGAAGCGCCTGAAGCAGGTCCTCGACGGCGAGAGCCTGAAGGCCGACAACGCGGTCCTCGAGGCCGTCGCCCGCGCCGCCGGCGGCTCGATGCGCGACGCGGAATCGATCCTCGACCAGCTCCTCGCCTTCAAGCGGAAGGACCTGCGCCCGGACGACGTCACGGCCCTCCTCGGGGCCGCGGCCGGCGGGCGCGTGGACGCCCTCGTCGGCTCCGTCCAGAAAGGCGACGCCGGGGGAGTCCTCTCCGCGCTCGACGCCATCTTCCAGTCCGGCGTCGACGCCACGGCCTTCACCGACCAGCTCATCGACCATCTCCGGACGCTCCTCGCCGTCAAGGCCTGCGGCCGGGGTTCGAGCGTCATCGACCTCCCCGACGCGCTCCTCGACGCGGCCGACCGCCAGGCTTCGGGCTTCACGCTCGAGGCGCTCCTCTACCACCTGCAGCTCATGCTCGAGGCGCGCCAGCGGCTCAAGGACGCCTCCAATCCGCGCGTCGTCCTCGATGTCACGCTCGTCAAGATGTCCCGGGCGTCGGATCTCGTTTCGCTCCAGGAAGCGCTCCGGCTCGCGCCCCCCGGCCCCGCCGCACCGGTTGCGCCCCGCCACGCCGCCGCGCCTGTGGAAGATCGGCCGCCGGTGCGGCCCGAATCGGAGGAAATCGCGGAGCCGCCCCCGCCCCACACGGGCGAGTTGACGGTCCCGGCGCTCGCGGGCGCGTGGCACCGGGTCGTCGCCGAAGTGAAACAAACCAGCCCGATCCCCGGAGCGCTCCTCGAGGCCGGGAAGCCCACGAAACTCGCGGGGGACGAGATCGAATTCTCGCTGCCCAGAACGTTCGGAAAATTCAACGTCGACCAGCTCGACATCCCCCGCCACCGGCAGGTGATCGAGGCGGCGCTCCACCGCGTCTTCGGACGGCGGCTCGGCATCCACGCCACGCTCCAGCGCGGCGGCCCGGAGCCCGAGTCCGCCATGTTCGCCAAGTCGGCGGCGCCCCCGGAGCGCGACCTCGCCTCCGATCCCGGCGTGCGCCGGGTGCTGGACGCTTTCCCGGGATCGAAGATCGTGGGTATTGAGTAGGGATGGCATCAGGCATAAAGCATAAGGCATCAGGAGTCGACCCCTGATGCTGGATGCCTGATGCCTGATGCGAACAAGGAGACCAGATCATGCTCGGCGGCGGGATGAACATGAACCGGATGGGCAAGCAGCTCCAGGACATGCAGAAACGCATCGCCAAGGTCGAGGAAGATCTGCGCGAACGCATCGTCGAGGCCACCTCCGGTGGCGGGATGGTCTCCGTCAAGCTGAACGGCGTGGAGGAGATCGTCGCCGTGAAGATCGAGGAGCAGGTCCTCGCCTCCGGCGACCGGGGCATGGTCGAAGACCTCGTCATGGCGGCGGTGAACGAGGGGATCAAGAAGGCCAAGAAGCTCCGGGAGACCGAGATGGCCAAAGTCACGGGCGTCTCCCTGCCCGGACTGATCTAGCCATCCGCGGCGGTTGCGTCGGAAGTCTGAAGTCTGAGGTCTGACAAC
>DATHFI010000018.1:0-4910 GCA_035490275.1 Planctomycetota bacterium | reverse complement strand
TATTTGGACGGCCGCCGACCCGAAAGCGTTGCCTTTTCCGGGCCGGAGGAGGACGCGCGCCGACGCGATTTCACCATCAACGGCATGTTCTTCGATCCGGAGAACGAACGCGTCCTCGACTTCGTCGACGGGCGGGCCGACCTCGACCGTCGCCTCATCCGCGCCATCGGCGACCCGAGGGCGCGCTTTTCCGAGGACCGGCTCCGCCTCCTCCGGGCCGTGCGCTTCGCCGGCCGGTTCGGATTCGCCCTCGACCCGGCGACCGAGGCGGCCATCCGCGAGATGGCCCCCGGCATCGCGCAGGTGAGCGGGGAGCGCGTGCGAGACGAGCTTTCGAAGATCCTGACCGACGCCTCGCGGTCGGCGACGCTGGAGCTCCTGCACAAGACAGGACTCTTGTCGCAGATCCTGCCCGAGGTGGCGGCGATGGAAGGAGTCCCCCAACCGCCGGAGTACCATCCCGAGGGCAACGTCTGGACCCACACGAAACTCGCGCTCGACACGCTCAAGGATCCGACGTTCGAGCTGGCCCTGGCGGTCCTTCTCCACGACATCGGGAAGCCCCCCACGCTCGTGAAGGCCGACCGCATCCGGTTCAACAATCACGACAAGGTGGGCGCCGACATGGCGTTGCGGATCGCCGACCGGCTCAAGCTCTCCAACGATCAGAAGGATCGGGTCGTCTGGCTGGTCCACAAGCACCTGGCCTTCCTGCAGTGGGAGCAGATGCGCGCCAGCACGCTGAAGCGGATCTTCGCCCACGACCACATCGCCGACCTGCTTCGCCTCGTGCGGGCCGACACGCTGGGCTCGAAGGCCGACGACGCTTATGTGAACCGGCTCGAACAGATCCGGTCCACGATGAAGGCGGAGGAGCTCAAGCCTCCTCCCCTGGTGACAGGGAAGGACCTGATCGAGATGGGGTACACCCCCGGGCCGCCCTTCAAGAAGGCGCTGACCGAGATCATGGACGCCCAGCTCGAGGGGGCGCTGCCCGATCGGGAGGCCGGCCTCCAGCTCGCCCGGAAAATCCTGGGGCCCCCAACCGGAAAACCGGATTCTTGATTCTAAATTCTTGATTCTGGATTGCGGACGATACCGAGAATCAAGAATCGAAAATCGAGAATCCGTCCCGTGCCGGGGTCAGGCCATGAAGCTCCGGTTCATAACTGACGAAATTAAGCCCATCGGGTCCGCCCCGGTGTATAATCCATGCTGGAGTTCAGTCGGCAAGAGAGAGAGGGGGCCATGCGTAGAATCGCCCTGGTCAACCAGAAGGGCGGGGTCGGGAAGACCACCACCGCTGTCAACCTCGCCGCGGGGCTCGCGATGCTCGGCAAGCGGGTCCTGCTCATCGACCTCGACCCGCAGTCCAACACCACGATCAATTTCGGGCTCCGGCCGCACGAGCTGAAGCTGACGACCTACTCGATCCTCGTCGGCGGCTCGCCCCCGGCGGATGTCATCCGCCAGGTCTCGCCCAATCTGTTCCTGATCCCCGCGAGCATCGACCTCGCGGGGGCCGAGATGGAGCTCTCCACGCAGTTCGGCCGCGAGCAGATCCTGCGCGATGCCCTCGCCACCGTCACGGACTTCGACTTCTGCCTCGTCGATTGCCCGCCCTCGCTCGGCATCCTGAACGTCAACGGGCTGGTCTTCGTCAACGAGGTCTTCATCCCGATGCAATGCGAGTTCTTCGCGATGCACGGGCTCTCGCTCCTCGTGAGGACGATCGAGGTCGTGAAGAAGCGGCTCAACCCTGGCCTCGCGGTGACCGGGGTCATCGCCTGCATGTACGACGTGCGCAAGGGGCTCGCGCGCGAGACGGTCCGCGAGATCGAGCGCCATTTCGGGCCGCGCGTCTTCCGCACCAAGATCCGCACGAACGTCCGTCTCGCGGAGGCGCCCAGCCACGGGAAGACGATCTTCGACTACGCCCCGGAGTCCTACGGCACGGAAGACTATCGCCTGCTGGCGCGCGAGGTGGCGGGACTCCCCATCGATCCCATTCCGCTCATCGCTCCGGGCGATGTCCCCGCCCTCGCGGAGCCCCTCGCCGCCACCTTCAAGGAGATCGAAACTATTCCTTCAGGGCCCGATCCGGGCGCCCCCGGGCCATAAGAGCCCATGGTCTGGCTCCTCGGGGCCGTGGCCTTGGCGCTCGTCGTCGTGCTCGCCGAGCGGATCTTCGTGGCGCCCGAAGATCAACTTACTCCCGAGGACGTGCTCGCCCTCCCCTACCGCAAGATCCGCCTGATCGCCCGACTCGAGCGTTATGTCCTGCGATTCGTCGACCCGCCCCTGCGCGGAGTCGAGATCGAATTTTTCGACGGGGAACGTCCGCTGGGTTCCGCCGTGACCGACGCCCAGGGTTCCGCGGCGATCGAGATCGATTCCGGACCGGCGGGACTCCGTCGACTCCGGGTGGCTAGTTCCCGCGCGGAGGAACCGCTCGTTGTTCGGGTGCTCCCGGCCGACGCCCCCGTATTGGTTGTCGACCTCGACCACACGATCGCCGACGTCTCGCCCTTCCGGTTCGCTTTCATGGACAACCGGAGTGTCCGGCCGGTCCTTGGAGCCGTGGACGCGGTCCTCCGGCTCGGGGAGCGGTTCACGGTTGTCTATCTCACCGCGCGCGACCACTCCTTCCTGGGGAAAACACGCGAGTGGTTGCGCCTCGTGGGACTTCCGGACGGGCCGGTCTTCCTGCGCCGCCGCCGATTCTGGTCTCAGCGGCCGATCGAACACAAGCTCGAACGCCTCGGCGAACTGGCGCGCGATCACCGCCTCGTCGCGGGCGTAGGGGATCTTCCGGACGACGCGAAGGCCTATCTCGCGACAGGCCTGAAAGCCTTCCTCTTGGACCCCCGGGGAATCCATCCCGACGTGGAAGGGGTGGTTCGCGTCCCGAGCTGGAAGGAATTGGAGGAGCGGCTCGGGCCTACTTTTGTCCCGCCAGCCAGGTGAGGTCGATCGGACCGGAATAGAACCGCTTGGGGTTCGCGAGGGCGAGCCGCTGGTCGCGTAGGAGAGCGTTACCCGGGTCGAGCGATTCCGCCTCGCGCAGGCACCCGACGGCTTCATCAGTCCGCCCGCGGCTGAGGAACGTCCCGGCCGTCTGCATGAGCAATTCCACCCGCTCCAGCGTCCGGTTTCGGCGACGCGGTGTTTCTTTCACATGCTTCGCCCGCTTCCGGAGAGCCGCCTCGGCCGCCTTGATGGAGAAGTCCTCCCCCCGCGCCTGGACGCAGCCGTCTTCATCGGTCAGGAACCAGAAGGGAAGCGAATGGATACCCCACACGCGCGACAAGCTGAAGGTTGCGTCGATCAGGGGCGTGTGCGTGCCCGCGGCGGCCGTGTAATAGCGCATCGGCCGGCCCGGGCCCTCGGTGTCGAAGGCGATGCTGGCTACCTCTACCTTGCCGGCGTGTTTCCGGTGGAAGGCTTCGAGGTCGCCGAGCGCCTCCCGCGAGGGATGCCAGCTCGCCCATCCGTAGAGGAGGGCCGGGCGCCCGAGAAAATCGCCGTGGCCGACGGAGCGTCCGCCCGCCGTCGCGATCCGGAACCGGCCGAGCCTCGAGGGAGCCATGGGGTCCGCCAAGTATAGGGCGGACCCGGACTTCGGTCAAAAGCCAACCCCTCGGGAACTGGCTCAGTTTCCAGATCCATGATCCCAGATCCCAGTCCCCGAAGTTTCAAGTCGCAAGCCGGAGGCGAAGAGTGCATCTGAGCGCAATCCGTGTGAGTCCCGGCTTTGGAGCTTGAAACTGGATGCTTCCGAAAACTGGGATCTGGGGTCTGGCATCTCGAAACTAACCCACTGCCATCCATCGAGTCCGCTGCGCTCCGCTCCCCTCGACCCTGCTCGGGGCGGGCGGGATAAGCGGCCCGTGGGGCCGCTTACCAGTCGAGTTCGTCCACCTCCCCGCTCAGCTGTTTGATGCGCTTCTCGATGATCTGGTCGCGGCTCGACTTGCGCTTCTCGAGCATCTTGGTGAGCTCCTCGAGCCGGCGCTTCAGCATTTCGACTTCGCGGGCCCGCATCTGTTCGCGCAGGTCGAAGAGCTTGCTGACGGTCTCTCCAAGCTTGCCGAGCACGATGGTACGTTCGTCCTTGTTGTCTGCCGGGATTCTCCGCAGCTTGGCGCCCAATTCCTGCGATTCCCGGTCGAGCCGGCCCATCTCCTCCATGCGCTTGGCCATCTCGGGGTCCATGGGAGGACCCTGGGGACCGCCGCCGAACCGGTCCTGGAAATCGCCGCGCTTGAGCTCCTCGCGGATCTTGTTCGCTTCCGCCTGCAACTCCTTCCGATCTTCGGGACCGACCTTGCCCATCATGGCCTCGATGTCGGTCAGGCGCTTCACCAGCCGCTCGCGATGGTCCGGATTGGCCGGACCGGGATCCTGGGGCCTCATCGCCGCATGGAGCTCGCGCATCTCGGCGCGCGCCCGGTCAAGCCGGGCCATCATCTTCTCGCGCCGTTCCGGCGGGGTGTCCTTGTTCTCGATCGCCGATTCCAGATCGTGGATCTCGGCCTCGAGATGGCGGATCCTGTCCAGGGGGCCCCGCTTGCGGTCCTCCCCCGGCGGCGGTTCCTGGCGGCGCTCCGGATCCTGCTGGAAAGGGCCGTTCCTCGGCGGCGGAGGCGGCCGGTGCGGGGGTTCCTGCGGAGTGTCATCGCCGGAGGAGGGCCCCGGCGCCGGATCCTGGCGCTGGGCCTGGGCGTTGCAGGCCATGGCGGCCAGGAGGATCAAGGACCATGACATCTTTTTCAAGCGAATCTCCCTACATGTTTTCGTTTTCGGTGTCCCACGCCAGGAGCCGGATCCGGCGCGCCAGATCGTCCAGCGCGGCATCCACATAAGGCCTCGGCGGCTCCATGTCCACTTCAAGCTTCCCGACACGATCC
>DATHFI010000017.1:0-8888 GCA_035490275.1 Planctomycetota bacterium | reverse complement strand
CGAGCACGAATTCGGGCTCGCCGTCCGCTTCGAGGGGCTCGACGACACCGCGAGGGAACGCCTTAAAGCCTACGTTCGATAGGAGACGGGTGAGCTCCCAGTTCCCCGATTCCCGATCCCCGTTCCCGACGCTTCTAGCTCCGAGCCAGAGAATATGATGGGGAGACCTCGAAATATTCCTCCACTGGCGAATGCAACTCGCGGCTTGGAACTTCGGAAGCGGGTAACGGGAAACGGGGGACGGGAAGCTCAACGACTACGCCCCAACGAGACGATCGTCGCCCTCGCTTCGGCCGCGGGGGGCTCGGAGCGGGCCGTGATCCGGTTGAGCGGACCGCGCGCTTTCCCGCTGGCGCGCCGGATCGTCCCTCTTGCCCGGGGTCGCGGCGTGCGCCGCGGCACGGGCCGCCTCGGCGAGGCGACCTTCCCGTGCGACGCGTGGTCGATGCCCGCTCCCCGCAGCTACACGCGCGAAGACGTCGTCGAGATCCATCTCCCCGGGGCGCCGCCCCTCGCGCGCGCCGCGGTCGACCGGCTGCTCGACCTCGGCGCCCGTTCCGCCGACCCGGGCGAGTTCACCCGACGCGCCTTTCAGAACGGCCGGATCGATCTCGCCCAGGCCGAGGCGGTCCTCGCCGCGATCCGCGCGGGATCGGACGCGGAACTGTCCGCCGCCGCGGCGCTTCTCCAGGGGGAATTTTCCCGGAGGGTCGCCGGCCTCGAGGATCGCCTGACTTCGTTCGCGGCGGACGTGGAAGCTTCCATCGACTTCGTGGACCAGGACATCGACCTTCTTCCCTCCGTGGAGGCGCTCCGCCGGTTGCGGGACCTCGGGCGTGAACTGTCGGCCCTGTTGGCCGACTCCCGGGCGGCCGAGGTGGCGTCCGACGCGCCCGCCGCTTTCCTGGTCGGACCGCGCAACGCGGGGAAGTCGACGCTCTTCAACGCGCTCGCGGGGACGGACGCCATCACGAGCGACGTGCCGGGCACCACGCGGGATCTTCTCGAGGGCCGGGTGGAGGGATTGCGCCTGTTCGACGCCCCGGGCCTGCCGGGGGAGGGCGCGGCCGGCGCCGTGGACCGCGAGGCGGCCCATCGCGCGGAGAAAGCGATTCGAGGCGCCGACCTGTGGGTCGTGGTCGTGGACGCGACCGCGCCGGAGGTCCCGTGCGCGCCGGAACCGGGACGGCCGGCCGTCGCGGTGGTGACGAAATCCGATCTCGCCGACGGGACCGCCGTCGCGGGGAGGCTGCCGATCCCCGACGCGGTCGTCGTCTCGGCCGTGACGGGTCACGGTCTTGGGGAGCTGCGCTCGAGGCTGAGAGAGTGGGCGGGAGCGGCGGGCCCCGGGGCGCGCTTCACCCTCTCGCGGCGGCAGCTCGCGCTCCTCCGCCAGGCGCGCCGGTCCCTGGACCGGGCCGCGGAGTCCTTCCGGGCCGAGCGAAGCCCGGAATTCGCGGCCCTCGACGCGCGCGCGGCGCTCGATGCGCTCGGGGGCATTACCGGACGACGAGTGGATGAGGAAATCTTGGACCGAATCTTCACCAGGTTTTGCGTAGGGAAGTGAAGCTCCAAGCTTGGAGCTTGAGGCTCGCCTTAGTAGACTGACCGCCCTCCCATGAAATGTCCTTTCTGCAAAAAAGATAATGACCGGGTGATCGATTCCCGCGCGGCCGGGGACGGGCGCATCATCCGGCGCCGGCGCGAGTGCCTCGCCTGCAAGAAGCGGTTCACCACGAAGGAGCAGCTCGAGGAGCGCATCCTCTACGTGATCAAGAAGGACGGCCGGCGCGAGCCCTTCGACCGTGAGAAGATCCGCGCCGGGCTCCGGATGGCCTGCAAGAAGCGGCCCGTCCCGGTCGAGATGATCGACGACATCGTCACCAAGATCGAGGCGGACCTCCTCGGCCGCTTCGAGCGCGAGGTCCGGTCCAAGTCGATCGGCGACCTCGTCATGCGGGAGCTGAAGGCGCTCGACCACGTCGCCTACGTCCGGTTCGCCTCGGTCTACCGGGAATTCAAGGACATCGCGGAGTTCATGCGCGAACTCAAACCCATGCTTCCGTAACGTGAATCACTGGAGAGGGAGAGAAACGCACGCCAGGACGCGCTGGTGGAGACGATTTCCGATTGCCGATTTCCGATTGCCGGAAATCCGCAATCCGTAATCTGAAATCAACCGAATGACTGCACGCAAGATCGACAAGGTGCGGAAGCGGGACGGCCGCGTCGTCGACTACGACGAGGCGAAGCTGGCCGAGGCCATCTACCGGGCGGCGCGCGCCGCGGGCCACGACAACCGCTACCTCGCGAACGACCTGGCCGGCGTCGTCACCACCTATCTCGAGCGCTACCACGACCGCGAGGTCCCCTCGAGCGAGGAGATCCAGCGGATGGTGGAGAAGATTCTCTTCGAGACGGGACACCGCGAGGTCGCCCGCGCCTACCTCCTCTTCCGCGAGACGCAGGGCCGGCCCGCCCCCCCTGAAGCTCCTTCGCTCCTGGGCGAGCTCTTTCCCACGGAGCCCGTCCTGGTCGAGGCCGCGACGCGCGACGAGGTGAGCGCGTGGGGGCGCGATCGCATCACGGCGGCGTTGGTGAAGGAAGCGGGGCTGGACCCGGTGACGGCGGAGGAAATCGCCGCGGCGGTGGAGCAGCGCATTTTCCGCGAGGGCCATCGCCGCATTTCCTCGATCCTGATCCGGGAGCTCGTCAACCAGGAGCTTCTCGCCCGGGGCCACGCGTCGAAGATGCGCCGCCAGCTGGTGGTGGGCCTTCCGAAGTACGACCTCGACCGGCTCGTCCGGCCCGGGGTCGAGGCGCCCCAGGCGATCGACCCCGACGCCATGTGCCGGCTCATCGGTGAAACCACGATGAAGCAGTACGCCCTCCAGGAACTGCACCCGCGGGCCGTCGCGGACGCGCACGTCGAGGGCCGGATCCACATCCACGACCTGGAATACCCGCTCAAGGTCCACTGGATGGCGCTCCCCGTCGATGAGGTGCAGCGGGGCGGGGCGCGAACCGGGAATCACCCGCTTCTCGCCGAGCCGCCCGTGGGGGCCCGGACGCTCGGCGCGCATCTCGATGCCCGGCTGGCCGCGGCCGCGCGCGAGGTGTCGGGCGGGGTGGAACTCGTGCGCCTCAATTCCGGTTATGCGCCATTCCTGGCCGGCGCCACCGACGTCACGGTCGCCGAGGAGGCGGCCCACCTGGTTCTGCAGCTGCTCCAGCGCGGGGCGCCGCGTCTCCATCTCGGACTCGACCTGGGCCGTTCCCTCGATCCGGCGTCGAATCGATTCACCCTCGAGGTGCTTCGGACCGCCCGCGACCTGGACGCGGGTTTCGTATTTCACGTCCCCGCGGAATTGTTCTCCGACGAGGAAGGCGTCCTGCTCCTCCGCGAAGCCTGCCGGGTCGCTCTCGAACGCGGCCGCTCGACCTTCGTCTTCGAGCGCCCCGGAGGCACCGGCCGCCGGGTGTCGCGGTTCGCCGTCCGCGGGCCCTCCGAGCAGGACGCGGGCGCCTTTGTCATCGCCCAAGCCGTTACGATCAATCTTCCGCAGGCGTGCTACCGCGGGGAGGGGGGCTCGGACTTCTACGCGGAGCTGGAGGTTGCGCTCGAAGCGGCCGTGCGGGCTCATCTCGTGAAACGGACGCTGCTGCGGCGGCCCCGCGGCGACGCCCACGAATACGCCGTCGGATTGGCCGGCCTCAACGAGGCGGTCCGGCTCATGTGCGGCGCCGAAATGGCCTCGGACGAATCCGCGCTGCGGCTCGGCATCCGCATCCTCTCGTTCCTCTATTTCCGGGTGCGGGAGGAGGCCGAGAAACACGGACTGCGGCTGGCGCTCCACGACCTCGGCGGACCCGATGCCGCCGGCCGGTTCTTCCGAATCGACCGGCAGATGTTCGCCCGCGCCCGATCTCTCGAGGCGGGTCCGGCCTACACGGACGGCGTCCACCTCCGGGATTTCGGATCGATGACCGCCGACGAGGGGATCGCCTCGGAAGCGCGCTTCCACACGCTCATGACCCAGGGCACCGCGCGGGTTCCGCCGGAGACGCGGGCCCGGCTCGCGCCGCCCGAACTCTTCGCGCTCTTGCGCCGCGCGGCCCTCGAAACGCTCTGCGCCCAGGTGTCCGTCCCGTGATCGGCCGGATCGCCAAGATCGTCGGCAGGACGTACGAGGTGGCGACCGAGGCGGGGTTCCTCTCCTGCACCTTCCGGGGCCGGCTCAAGAAAGAACGAAAGCCCTCCGCCGTCCGGCTCGCCGCCCTCGGGGACGAGGTCGAGGCGACGGCGACCGGCGAGGGCGAGGGAGTGATCGAGAAAGTCCATCCGCGCCGATCCAAGCTCTCACGGCCGGATCCCGCAAATCTCCGCAAGGAGCAGATCCTCGTCGCGAACGTCGACGCGATCCTGATCGTCGAGTCGGTCCGCCAGCCCGATCTCGATCCGCTGACCATCGACCGCTGCACCGTCATGGCTTCGGCCGCCGGCATTCCCGCGGCGATTTGCGTCAACAAGTCGGACCTCGGGACCCCGGAGGGCCTCGAGGTCTATCCTCCGCTGGGCATCCCGGTTTTTATCACCGCCGCCGCGCGCGGTGACGGGATCGCCGAGCTCCGGGCGTTCCTCGACGGAAAAACGACGGTCCTGATCGGGCCCTCCGGGGTCGGCAAATCGAGCCTCCTGAACGCGCTCCATCCCGCGTCCTCGGCAAGGACCGGCAAAGTCAGCGAGCGCACCGGCGGGGGACGTCACACGACGAGCTGGTCGGAGCTGGTCGAAATCGGCCCCGGCACCTTCGTGGCGGACACCCCTGGGCTGGAGATCTTCGCGCTCTGGGAGATCACCCCCGGGACGCTGCGGGACTACTTTCCGGAGTTCGCCAGGCTCGCAGACCGGTGCAAGTACCGGAACTGCTCCCACCTGAAGGAACCCCACTGCGCCGTCCTCGAGGCGCTCCGCTCGGGCGCCATCGCCCCCTCCCGCCACGCCCATTACGCCGCCATCCGGCAGGGCCTGATCGATCGGCCGGTCCTGTTCGGGTAAGCCGTCATCTGTCATCCGTCATCGTCGAGGGTCAAAGGATCCCGCAATCTCACTCAACAGGCCCTGTTAATCTGCCGATACATTCTTGTCGTCTTTGAGAGGGGGAGTCGTATGAGAGGGGTCATTCACAGGCTGATGCGGGCCCTCCGCTCGCTGGCAGGGATCCTCCTGGCCTAGTCGTCAGCCCCGGCCTTCAGGCATTGGTTGAAGTCTGAAGTCCGAGGTCTGACAACTCACCAACTGCAGGACACATACAACGATGCAGCTCAAGAAACTCGAGATGTGCGGGTTCAAGTCCTTCGCCAACCGGACGGAGATCGCCTTCGAGCCCGGCATCACCGGCATCGTCGGACCCAACGGCTGCGGCAAGTCCAACGTCGTCGACGCCATCAAGTGGGTGCTCGGCACGCTTTCCTACAAGTCCGTCCGCGGCGAGGAGATGATCGACGTCATCTTCAAGGGCGCCGAGGGCATCGGCCCCGCGGGGATGGCCGAGGTCTCGCTTACGCTCGACAACTCCGATCGAGCGCTTCCCATCGACTTCGAGGAAGTCACGATCACCCGGAAGCTCCACGCCACGGGAGAGGGGGAGTACTTCATCAACGGCTCCCTCTGCCGGCTGAAGGACATCCGCGACCTCCTGTACGGAACCGGCATCGGGGCGGACAACTACTCGATCATCGAGCAGGGGAAGATCGACCGGCTCGTGACGAGCGACCCGCGCCAGCGCCGGCTGGTCTTCGACGAGGCCGCGGGAATCTCGAAGTACCGCGCCCGAAAGAAGGAGACCGAGAACCGCCTCGACAAGGTGACGCAGGATCTCCTCCGCCTGAACGACATCGTCCGCGAGGTCCAGCGCGAGCTCCGTTCCGTGCGGAGCCAGGCCGGCCGCGCGGCCCGCTACCGCGAACTGCAGGCCGCCCACCGGGACCGCCGCGTCCGGCTGCTCCTGCACGAGGCGCGGACCTTGCGCGACCGGGGCCGGGAGGCCGTGGAGCGGCTCACCCTGCTCGAGAACGATAAGACCGCCCGCGATGCCGAGATCGCCGGACTCCGTGGTGACCTTGGCCGGCTGGACGCGGAACAAGTGGCGCTCGCGGACCGGCACGCGGCGCTGACGAGCGACCTGAGCGCGGCCTCGTCGCGCGCGGCCTACTTCGAGCAGGCGCTCGATTCCGCCCGCCAGCGCCTCGATGACCTGGAGGAAGGCCGGGGCCGGGCCCAGCAGGACAGCGCGTCGGCGCAGGCGATGCTCGCGGATAAGGAATCGCATCTCGCGGAGGCGACGCGGGAGCGCGAGGCGATCCTGGCGGAGCTCGCGGCGCTCGAATCGCGCACCGGCGAGGCCCGATCGGCGGTCGAGGACGCGTCGCGGGCGTGCCGCGAGGCCTCGGAAACGCTCGAGACGCGGAAGGCCGAGGCGCTGGAGCGCGCCCAGCGCGAGTCCCGGTACCGGAACGAACTCACCCAGGTGAAGTCCGAGGGCGTGGCGCTCGCGGCCCGCGCGGCGAAGGCGGCGGAGGCGGAGCGGCTCGTGACGGCCGAGCTGGGCGAACTCCAGGGACGGCGGGCCGAGGCGACGGCCCAGCGCGCGGCCCTCGAGTCCGAGGTGGCGGGACTCAAGCGCGCGCTCGAGTCGAATGACACGGAACAGGCGGGTCTCAAGCAGAGCCTGGCGCGCCTCGACGACGAGCTGATCCGGCTGCGCGCGGCGAAGGAGCGAGGCGAATCCCGGAGAGAGACGCTCCGGGAGTTGCAGGTCGCTCTCGAGGGGATCGGCGAAGGCGCGCGACGTCTCCTTCGCGAACGCCTTCCCGGCCTGTGCGGGACGGTGGCGGACCTGCTCGAGGCCGGACCTGAGGATGTCGCGGCCGTCGAAGCGGTCCTCGGTGGCAACGCCGAGGCGGTGCTCTTCGAAACCCGCGAACAGGTATTCGAGGCGCTGCGATTCCTCCAAGTCCACAACCTGCCTCGGACGACGGTCCTCTCGCTCGACCAGTGCGCGGAGTGGTCGGCGGCCGCCGGACCCGCTCCCGCGATCCTGGATCGGCTGAGCAACCGCGTGAGGACGGAGGACCGGTTCCGCCCCGTGGCACAGACGCTCCTGGGCGAGGCGTTCCTCGTGGAAAACGAGGAGGAGGCGGAAGGACTGCGGTCCTTCGCGGCCACCTCGTGGCTCTACGTGACGCGCGGCGGGGACGTCTACGATCCCCGCGGACTGACGTCCGCCGGGCCGCGGGGCGCCGGGCTTCTTTCCCGCAAAGCGGAGCTCAAAGTCCTCGAGCAGGAGATCGGAAAATACCTCGGGTTGATCGAGCGGATGGAAGGGGAGCGCGCGTCGGCGGCCGAGCGGCTCGCGGCGCTCGAGAAGGAGCAGGCGGGGCGGCGCCACGCGATCTACGACCAGAGCATCGCCCTCGGCGAGGTCGTCTCGCAGCTGGATCAGCAGGAGACTCGGATCGCGACGCTCGAATCCGAGCGGGAGCATCAGGAGGCCGAGCAGCGGCGGGCCGCGAGCGAGGAATCGGCGAGGTCCGATCGGGCGCGCCGCCTCGATGAACTCGTCGTCGAGATCTCGGAGCTCAAGGACCGGATCGAGAACGAAATCCGGAGCCTCGGCGGGACCCTCAAGGGCTACGAGGAAGCCCGGGAGCGGCTCCAGGGGGATCTGACCCGCCTCCAGGTGGAACGCGCGAAGGCCGAGGAGCGCCACCAGTCCACCGAGGGGCGGCTCGAGATGATCCGCGCCCAGATGGAGCAGCATCGCGAGGCCATCCGCCGGGCCGGGGAAGCGCTGGCGCAGATCGACGCCCGCCTTGACGCGGCCCGGCAGGACTTGGATCGGCAGGCAACTGAGCGCGCGACGGTGCTTCGCGAGATCGAGGAGAAGACGAAGGCGGTCGAGGAGGCGCTCGCGGCCCGGCAGGAGGCGCAGGCGCGCACGGCCTCGGCCCGCGAGTCGCTCGCGGCGGTGGAGCAGGCGTCCGCGGCGGCCGGCGTGGAGTTGCAGGCCCTGCGGGTGCAGGAAGCCCAGCGGGCGGCGAACGTCGAGAACCTGGCTTCACGCGCTCGTGACGAATTCCAGATCGAAATCGCCGAGGCGCTCGAAGCGCCTTCGCCGGAAGGGGACGCGTCGGCCGACTGGGCCGCAATCGCCCGCGAAGCGGACGACCTCCGGGCGAAGATCGCCGGGTTCGGAGTGGTCAACACCGCGGCGCTCGACCAGATCGGGGAGCTCGAGGAGCGGGAGCGGACGCTCCTCGGCCAGCAGAAGGACGTCGAGGGCGCGAAGCGCCAGCTCGAGGATCTCATCCGCCGCATCAACCGGGAGAGCAAGGAGCTGTTCGAGCGGACGCTCGAGTACGTCCGGGAGCAGTTTGCCTCGATCTTCCGCAAGGTCTTCGGCGGCGGCAAGGCGGACATCATCCTGCAGGAAGAGGAGGGGGTGGACCCCTTCGACCAGGGGCTCGAGGTGATGGTGCGCATCCCCCAGCGGGAGCTCATGCCCATCTCGTCGCTCTCGGGCGGCCAGAAGTCGCTGACGGCCTTCTCGCTCGTCATGGCGCTCTTCAAGGCGAACCCGAGCCCGTTCTGCGTCCTCGACGAGGCGGATGCCGCACTCGACGAATCCAACGTCGACAAGTACGCGGCGCTCGTCAATGAGTTCGTCCACGAGACGCAGTTCATCGTGATCACCCACAACAAGCGGACCATGGCCTGCGCGGACGTTCTCTACGGCGTGACGATGGAGACGCCGGGGGTCTCGAGCAAGGTGAGCGTCGACCTGAACGGGACGGAGGGGCTCGAGGCGCTGAAGCGGCGGCGCGAG
>DATHFI010000016.1:0-7026 GCA_035490275.1 Planctomycetota bacterium | reverse complement strand
CGCGGGCGACGCGCGCATCCTCCTCATCACGGGTCCGAACATGGCGGGGAAATCGACGTACCTGCGGCAGGCGGCGCTGCTCGTCCTGATGGCGCAGGTGGGGAGCTTCGTGCCCGCGGCGTCGGCGCGGATCGGCCTCGTGGACCGGATCTTCGCCCGCGTCGGCGCGTCGGACGACATCGCGCGGAACGCGTCGACGTTCATGGTCGAGATGAGCGAGACGGCGAACATCCTGAACCACGCCACGGAGCGGAGCCTCCTGATCCTCGACGAGATCGGCCGCGGCACGAGCACGTTCGACGGCGTCTCGATCGCCTGGGCCGTGGCGGAGCACCTCCACAACCGGACGAAGGCGCGCACGCTCTTCGCGACGCACTACCACGAGCTGACCGACCTGGCGCGGGCGCTCAAGGGGGTCCGCAACCTCCACGTGGCGGTGCGCGAGTGGGGGGAGAGCGTCCTCTTCCTCCACAAGATCCTCGAGGGGCCGACCGACCGGAGCTACGGGATCCACGTGGCCCGGCTCGCGGGCCTGCCGCGGGAGGTGGTCGAGCGCGCGAAGGTGATTCTCCAGGGACTCGAAGCGCTGACGCTCGCGGAAGGGGACCGGCCGAGGCTGGAGGCGCGCAAGCCGAAGAAGGGGGACCTGTCTCAGCTCGCCCTGTTTTCGAAGGCCTCCCCGCCTCCCCCGCCCTCGCCTGTCGAGGAGGCCCTGAAGGCGGTCGACGTGAACGGACTCACGCCCCTGCAGGCCCTCGCGAAGCTCGCGGAACTCGTAACGGAAGCGCGCAAGGTCTCACCCGGTCCCGCCAAGAAATGAGCGATTCTGGATTCTCGATTCTTGATTCTCGGAGCGGGGTGGGCCGGATCTACGGAATCAGGAAGGCGTCGGCGTACCCGATTCCGCGGACGCGCTGGAGGTCCCGGACGGCGTCCTCGAAGCGCGCGAACCGGCCGACGACGACGAGCCGCTCCGCGGGGGTTGCCGCGGAGGGAAGGACTTCGGCCGCCAGGCCCCGGGTGCGGGCCTCGGAGGCGCGCCGTTCCGCCGTCACTTCGTTCGGCGTGCGCGCGATCTGGATATGGATCGCCTTCAGGGCGAGGCGCTCCTTCGCTTCGGGCGCGTCGCCCGACCGCGGATGGTCGCGCAGGACCTGCTCGAGGCACCGGCGCCCCTCGGCCGTCATTCCGAGCCGGAGGTACGTCACGCCGAGCCGGTAGAGGAACTCGTCGACCTTGATCGCGCTCTCGCGCGCCTCTTTCGGGGCCTCGAGGACGCGGAGGAAATCGAGGAGCGCCCGGTCGGGGCGCCACAGCGCGTTCTGGGCCAGGCCCCGGCGGTACCACGCCTCGATCTTCAGCGGCTCCGGGAGCGGGGACGAGGCCGCGTCATCGAAGGCGGCGACGGCCCCGACGAAGTCCCCCTTGCCGATGCGGCATCGTCCCAGCTGGATCAGGAGGGGCCCGCGCTGGTCGGGAGCGGCCTGCAGGAGGAGCTGCTCGTACTCGCGCTCCGCCGAGGCATCCCGGCGGCGGAGGAATTCGGCGTCCGCCTGGGCGCGGGAGGGGCCGGCGTCGGGTTTCGTCGCGGGAGAGGACGAGCACGCTGCGATGAGGGGGAGAAGGAGTACAACGAGGAAGCGCAGGCTCATCGTTCCCCCTCTGCCAGTCATCAGACTTCCGACTTCAGACTTCAGTAACTGTCAACTGAGAACTCATCTGAAGTCCGATGTCTGATGTCTGAGGTCTGGCTATTGCGACATGTTCAGGATACGGCCGATGAGGTCGAAGGGCTTCCCCTTGGTCGCCGGCGCGAGATGGATCAGGAAGGCGGCCGCGACGACCAGGAGCAGCAGGAGCACCAGCTTCATCCCGGTGCTCGAGGATTTCTTCCCCTCGCCTTCGTGGGCTTTCAATTCCCGGTAGAGGACGCTGCACTCGGAGGAGCAGAAGGTTCCCGTCGGGGTGACCATGACGCAGGACTTGCAGAGGTCCTTGTGGCACTGGTGGCACGCCGATACGGCGGGTTGATCTTCGTGGTTCGCGCAGGTCTTCGCGCCCATCCTTGTTCCTCCGGGAAACCCCAACCGGCGATCATATCTACATCGGCTATTTCGGGATTTTCCGGTAGTCCTCGAGGAACCGCGCGACCCCGATGTCGGTTAGGGGGTGGGCGATGAGCTTGTCGAAGACCGCGAAGGGCATCGTGGCGATGTGGGAGCCGGCCTTGGCCGCCTCGAGTACGTGGAGCGAATGGCGGATGCTCGCCGTGAGGACCTCCGTCTTGAAGCCGTAGTTCCGGTAGATGAGGCAAAGGTCCCGGACGACCTGCATCCCGTCGTGGCCCGCGTCGTCCAGCCGTCCGATGAAGGGGCTGATGAACGAGGCCCCCGCCTTGGCCGCCATCAGGCCCTGGTTCGCGCTGAAGCAGAGGGTGACGTTGAACTTGATCCCCTCGCCCGCGCTCAGGGCGCGGACCGTCTTGAGCCCCTCCTTCGTCAGGGGCACCTTGACCACGACATTCGGGGCGAGCTTCGCGAGGCGGCGCGCCTCGGGCGCCAGCTCGTCGTAGGTCTCGGAAACGCACTCCGCGCTGACCGGGCCGGGGCAGAGCTCGCAGATCTCCCGGATCGCGTCGTCGAAGCGCTTCTTCTCCTTGGCGATCAGCGTGGGGTTCGTCGTCACCCCGTCGAGGAAGCCCAGCCTGGCGGCCTCGCGGATCTCGCCGACGTTGGCGGTGTCGAGGAAGAATTTCATCGGGCGCTCGGGCGATGCCTCACGGCAGATTCCAGATTTTCCCCTTGCGGAAGACGAGGTCCTGCCCGGGCGGAGGCATTTCCGGCGCCGGGACTTCCGTCTTCGGGGCGTTCGGATTGGCGGTCTTCGAGCAGAGGGGACAAAGATAGTCGGCGCTCGTGAACATCTCGCCCATCCAGAAGGTGAGGTCGCCCCGGGCGAGGCTTCCGCCGCACTGCTGGCAGAATTCGACCATTTTCAGCTCTCAGCGATCAGCGATCAGCCATCAGCCTTCAGCGCACCGCAACAGGCGCCCCCGCCAGGCGCAGCACCAGGCGGGTCATCAGGGGAAGTTCCGCGCCCCCGCCGGTCTTCAGCGCCACGTCCGTTTCCAGGATGGCGGCGTGTTTCTCGAGCAGTTCCGCGAGCGTGTGGCCGTCCACGAGCGCCAGGAACTTGTCCGGATAATACGTGATCTGCAGGAGGGAGGTCACTTCAAATCGCCGCCGGCCCGCCTCGAGGAGGCGCTTCCCCTCGATGATCTTCCGGTACTCCCACGCCAGCTGCCAGAGCAGGCGCTGGGCGGCCTCGCCCTCCGCCAGCAGCCGGTGCAGGATCTCGAGGACGCGGCCCGGCTTCTTCGAGGCGGCGGCCAGGGCGAGTTCGTAGACCTTGTGGGCGGGCTGGCCCCGCACCAGGGCGTCAACGTCCTTGAGTTCCACCTTCGGGCGTTCTCCGGCGTACGTCACAAGGTTCTCCACGCGACCCACGAGCATCCCCAGCGACCCGTCCGACCGTTCGAGGAGGGCGGCGACCGCGGCCCGGTCCACGGCCTTGCCCCGCCGCTGGAATTCGGACTGGACCCAGACCGCGAGGTCGTCGGGCCGAAGCGGGAGGCAGGCGACGTGGCGGACCGACGCGGTCTCGGGAATCGACGGCGCCTTCACCGAGGGGATCGCGGCCACGAGGACCGCGCTCGGCGACGGAGCGGCGGCGTACGCT
Source organism: Planctomycetota bacterium (assembly GCA_035490275.1). GTDB lineage: Bacteria > Planctomycetota > MHYJ01 > MHYJ01 > JACPRB01 > DASRJF01. Next base: position 3,288 of record DATHFI010000016.1, on the reverse strand, counting down.
TTCACGTCCTCGCGGTGGTTGTGGACGAAGTTGCCTTCGTCGACGAGGACGACCAGCTTGCGGCCGGAGAAGAATCCCGCCGTATACAGTTCGTCCGCCACCGTCGGCCACTCGATTCCGGCCGTATCGATCCGGATCGGCTGGAAAGTCTCCGCCGCCTTGATCTGCTCGACGGCCCGCTCGCGCAGGAGCGCTTCGGCCCCGTACAGCAGGTAGACGGGAGCCGGGGGACCCTTTTTCAGCTCGGCGGCGAGGGCGCGGAACTCCATCGAACGGCAGTCTATTCGCCTTCGCTCCCGACGGCAACGGGTTGTCGGGAGCTACGGCGTAATGTTGGCCTTCGCGGGCGGCGGCAACCTCCTATAATGAGCCCGAATCCCATGAGACAATCGCACAAGACGGTCTTCCTCGAACGGGCCCTCCTCGCCGGCATCGCGGACGGGGAGCCGGCCTCGCGCGGGGAGTCGCTGGAGGAACTGGCCCGCCTCGCCGAAACCGCGGGCGCGGAGGTCGTCGACCGCGTGGTCCAGAAGCGCGAAACCCCCGGCGCGAAATACTACATCGGATCGGGCAAGGTGGGCGAAATCGCCGCGGCCGTCGAAAGCGAGAAAATCGACGTCGTCATCTTCGACCACGACCTGTCGCCGGCGCAGGTCCGCAATCTCGAGAAGCAGATCAAGCGGAAGGTCATCGACCGGACCGAGCTCATCCTCGACATCTTCGCCACGCATGCCCGCACGCAGCAGGCGAAGCTCCAGGTGGAGGTCGCCCAGCTCGAGTACAGCCTCCCGCGCCTGCGCCGGATGTGGACCCACCTCGGCCAGCAGGCGGGCGGGGCGATCGGGGGCGCGATCGGCGTCCGGGGACCCGGCGAAAAACAGCTCGAGAAAGACCGGCGGATCGCCCGCCGGCGCGTCTACGAGCTGAAAAAGGAAATCGAGGTCATCGAAAAGCGGAAGCAGCGCGAGGTCGGGGCCCGCGCGCTCGACAATTACACGGTAAGCCTCGTCGGGTACACGAACGCGGGCAAGTCCACGCTCATGAACGCGCTCACGGGCGCGGACGTCCTGGCCGAGGACCGGCTCTTCTCGACGCTCGACACGAGGACCCGCCTGTGGAAGCTGACGGACGGATCGAAGGCGCTCCTCTCGGACACGGTCGGATTCATCCGGAACCTCCCCACGGGCCTCGTCACGAGCTTCCACGCCACGCTCGAGGAGGTCGTGCAGGCCGACCTGCTCCTGCACGTCGTCGACGCCTCCGATCCGCAGAGCGAGCGGCAGATCGAGGCGGTTGAGGATGTCCTGACGAAGATCGGGGCCCGGGAGAAGGACACGCTGATCCTCTTCAACAAGACCGACCGGCTCCGGGACGCGGTGGAGATGACGCTCCTGGCGCGGCGCCACCCGGACTCGCTCGCCATCTCCGCCAAGACGGGGGAAGGCCTGGCCGGGCTGGCGGACCGGATTTCCAAGATTCTCGCCTCGCGGCTCGTGGAGCTCGAGGTGGAAATTCCCCAATCCGAGGGCCGGCTCCTCGCGGATCTGGCCGCGAACGCGATGGTGCTCCAGCGGGAGGACGGCCCCGAGCGGGTGCGGTTGCGCCTGAGGGCCCCGAAACGTCTCCTGTGGCGGTTGGGCCCCTATGCCGCCGGGTCGGGGTCTCCAGGCGTTCCGGGACGCGTTTCCGGGGGCGGGGACTGAGGAAGTATCTCAGTTTCCAGATCCCAGACCCCAGATCCTGAAGTTCCGGGTCGAAAGCCGAAGGCGAATAGCGCATTTGGAGTGCACTCCGTGTGAATCCCACCTGAGGAGCCTGAAATTGGGAACTTCCAAAAACGGGGATCTGGGATCGGGAAACTAGAAGCTCGCCCCCTCCCGCACCCCCGCCTTGACTGCGTGCCGAGGCGGGGGGTAAAATCATTGTCGCGGTCCTTTCGGAATCCCCTCCCCAGAGGCTTCCGAAATGCCCGACCAGCCCTTCGACGTCCGCAAGGCTATCGACCAGAGCGCCTCGAAGTCGACGCTCCAGGAGCTGGCCAAGAAGGGGATCCACCGGGTCAAGGTCCTCGACGAGGCCATGATCCAGAAGCTCATCCGGGACGCGGTGGAGAACATCCTGAGCGCCCGCGGCGGGAGCCTCTCCACCGACGAGCGGGAGCGGGTCGTCAAGCAGTCGCGGCAGGAGCTGGACCGGCTCGTCAAGGAGTTCAGCCAGGACAAGGCGACGCTTTCGACGCGCGAAAGCGACCTGCGCGCCGAATTCGCCCAGCGGGAGCGTGATTACAACAAGCGGATCCAGGACGAGATCCAGAAGAACGCCGAGATGTCGCAGAAGATGGCGACGTCGCTCGAGTCCTCCCGCACGCACGAAGACGAGCTCGTCAAGAAGATGGAAGTGCTCTTCACGAAGAGCCTCGAGGGCCTGAACAAGAAGCTGACCGACCTGCGGCTTCGGTCGATGGCGGGCGGCCCGATGGGGGGCGGCGGCCTCGAGGCCGTCGAGCTGCGGCCCAGCCAGGCGACGATCGAGAGCCTCTTCAGCCAGGAGCTGGAGAGCAACGTCAAGGCGATGGAGAAGGCGGAAGGCAAGGTCGGCGGCAAGCTCGGCAGCGCGCTCGACCGCCTGAAGAACCTGCGCGGCGGCGGCGCGCCCAAGAAGGATGATGAAGAAAAGAAATAGTCCGCGCTCCGGATCGCGGGAGGACTCAGAACCTGCCGGGACCGGGGATCAACATTCGCAACCTATAGAGGAGGGCCGGATCGTGAGCGAAGGCAAGCAGCAGTACGGCAAGGGCCTGGACGTCGGCACGGTGAACCTGGTCGCCGCCGAGCAGAACGAGTCGGGCGATGTCGTCCTCCGCCTGAAGCGGAACGCGTTCATCGACGTGCCGGTCGACGCGTACACCAAGAACATGCTCACGCGGCTGAAGGTGCCCTACGTGGTGCAGGGCAAGAAGATGTACGTCCTGGGAGACCACGCCTTCGAGCTGGCCAACGTGCTCAACCGCAACACGCGCCGGCCCATGAAGGACGGCCTGATCTCGCCGAAGGAGACGGACGCCCTCCCCGTCATGAAGCTCCTCATCGGCAGCATCCTCGGCGAGCCCCGGGTGAAGGACGAGGTCTGCTTCTATTCCGTCCCCGGCGACCCGATCGACAGCGAGCTCTCCGTGGTCTACCACAAGGACCTGTTCGACGCCGTGTTGCGCGCCCTCGGGTACAAGCCCTCGCACATCATCGAGGGCCACGCGATCGTCTTCGCCGAGCTGGCCGAGGAGGACTTCAC
>DATHFI010000015.1:0-2361 GCA_035490275.1 Planctomycetota bacterium | reverse complement strand
GGAGATCGACGGGACGTACGCGTTCACCGGGACCGTCATGCTGAACGACAAGTTCAAGGGTGAGACCCAGTCCTCCGACACCTTCATCATCGGTGAGAAGGGCGTCGTCAAGCGAACATCAACGTCGGCACCGTGCTGATCAGCGGTGAGGTAATGGGCAACGTGTTCGCGCCGAGCGGATCGAGCTTGCGGGGCACGGCGCGGGTCTTCGGCGACATCGAAACGCCGGTCGTGGTCGTCGAGGAAGGCGTGGTCTTCGAGGGCACTGCCGGATGACCAAGGCGCACCCGTCCGAGGCCGGCGCTCCCCGCGAAGGGCGCGACCTGAATCTGAAGCGTTAGCCGACCATCAGCCCCCAGCGCCGGGAAGGACTCTCATGATCCTCGACGTCCACGCCCACGTCGGCCGTCCCGTCTACGCCTACCGATCCGACGATTTTACCAACGCGGACCTGGCCGCCCGCATGAAAGAGTCGAGCGTCGCGAAGTGCTGCGTCTTCTCCTTCTACGACAAGCAGGACAACGAGTACGTGGAGGCGGCCGCGCGGGGTCGCGACGACCTGCTCCCGTTCGCCTTCATCAACCCCAAGCGGCCGGACGCCGCGGCCACGTTCGAGGGACTGATCAAGAAGGGCTTCCGCGGCCTCAAGCTCCACCCCTTCGCCGACGGCTACCACCTGAACAACTTCACGATTGTCGATCCGCTGTTCGAGGTCTGCGATCACTACAAGATCCCGATCCTCTGTCACGGCCTCGCCGACAACGCGTACAACACCATCTACGCGTTCGCCGAGATGGCCGACCGCTTCCGGCACGTGAACCTCATCATCGCGCACGGCGGGTTCATGTGGTCGCGCGCGGAGGCCGTCCGCGCGAGCAAGACGCGGCCCAACCTCTACATCGAGACCACGTGTCTCCTGCCCGCGGGGATCGCGGACGGCATCTACGACATTGGCGCGGAGAAATATATCTTCGGCAGCGACGCGCCCTGGGGTGACTTCGACGTGGAGATTCTCAAGATCAAGAAGGCGGCCCGGAAGGATCGGGACCTCGAGCTGGTGCTCGGCGGCAACCTCGCCCGGCTGCTCGGTCTCCCGAGCTGACGCGGCCACGGAGGAACGACCCGATGCGATCATTCCGCCTCTTCTGGCTCGTCGCGATTGCGCTGACGCTCGCCCTCGCGGCACCCGCGATGGCGCAGACCGGACGTCTTGTGATCGGCGCGCCCGCCGAGCCTGAGACGCTGGACCCCCACATGAGCGCCTCGCTGCCCACGTGGAACATCGCGCGCAACGTCTTCGACAGCCTCCTGACGCGGGACCTGAAGACGTTCGGCTACAAGCCCGGCCTGGCCGAGTCGCATCGCGTCGTCAACGAGACCACCTGGCAGTTCAAGCTGCGGCGCGGGGTGAAGTTCCACAACGGCGAGGACTTCAACGCCGAGTCGGTGAAGTTCAGCATCGAGCGCGTGCTCAACCCCGAGCAGAAGTCGGCCTCGCGTGGGCTGAACCTGCTCATCGACCGGGTCGAGATCCTCGATCCCTACACGGTCAACATCATCACCAAGAAGTCCATGCCGATGCTGCGCGAGCGCCTCACCTCGCCGGGGTACACGGGCACGATTCCAATGGTCCCGGCGAAGTACATCCGCGAGAAGGGTGACCAGTACTTCGCGGCGAACCCCGTCGGGACCGGACCCTTCCGCGTCGTGAAATGGGTGAAGGGTGCGGAAGTCGAGCTGGAGGCGAACCCCGCGTACTGGGGCGGCGCGCCGAAGATCAAGACGGCCGTGTTCAAGATCATCCCGGAGCCGGCAACCCGGGTGTCGGCGCTGCTCACCGGCCAGGCCGACATCATCTCGAGCGTGCCTCCCGACTCCGTCGACGCTATCAAGCGGGATCCGAAGGCGCGCATCTCGGAGACCGACGTCGACGGCATTCCGCCCCAGATCCAGTTCAACACCACGAAGGGCGGACCGCTCGCCGACCTCCGCGTCCGTCAGGCACTTGGCTCGACGATCGACATGGATCTCGTGGTCAAGCGGCTCCTGCGCGGGCACGGCGTCCAGCGCGCGCTGCCGCTCGATCCCCGCGCCTTCGGCTACAACCCGAACCTCCCCCTCCAGAAGCCGGACATGGACCGGGCCAAGAAGCTCCTGGCCGACGCCGGGCACGCCAACGGTCAGGGTATTCACGAGCTCGTCATGATCTATCCGACGGGCGGTCGCTATCTCATGGGCGAGTCCGTCGCCGAATATGTCAGCCAGCAGCTCGCCAAGGTGGGCGTCAAGGTCAAGCTGAGTCCGGCCGAATACGGAACGTGGATCGCCCAGATGCGCGATAAGAAGTCGTTCGACCTCGGC
>DATHFI010000014.1:0-2728 GCA_035490275.1 Planctomycetota bacterium | reverse complement strand
GCCCAGCGGGTCGACCTCGATCACCGCGTCCGCGAGTTGGAGGCGACGAAGCAGGCGGTGAAGAAGCTGAACCTCTCGATGAAAATCGTGGAAGTCGACCACCTCTTCGGCGGGGAGCGCGTGGTTGTCTACTTCATGAGCGAGCAGCGGGTCGACTTCCGCGAGCTCGTCCGGAATCTCGCGCACGATTTCCGCACCCGGATCGAGCTGCGCCAGATCGGGGCGAGGGACCAGGCGCGGCTCGTGGGGGACGTGGGCCACTGCGGGCTCGACCTCTGCTGCCGGAGCCACCTCAAGGAGCTCGGCGGCATCACCATGGACATGGCCAAGGTGCAGAAGCACACGGCCGATCCCTCGAAGATCACCGGCCGGTGCGGCAAGCTCCTCTGCTGCCTGCGGTACGAGTACACCGCGTACACCGAAGCGAGGGAGCTCCTGCCCCCCCGCGGGACGAAGATCCAGTCGGCGAAGGGCAGCGGCATCGTCGTGGACCAGAACATGCTCCTGCGCGAAGTGACGATTGTGAAGGAGGGCACCGAAGACCGCGCGATTCTCAAGCTCGAGGAGATTCTCGGGATGCCGAAGAGCACGCCGGGGTGCACCGGATGCGAGAAGGGCGGCGCGCCGTCGGAAACCGGCATGGCGGTGATCGAGGAACATCCGACCGGCCGCACCGAGGTGGTCGCCGACTCGGGGTCGATGGAAGCTCCGGTCAAGCCCGAGGAATTCCGCTCGGTGGGCCGGGTGGACGACCTGCCGGAAGGCCGCGGCCGCCAGGTCGACGTCGAGGGGGGTGCGATCGCGCTCTACAACGTCGGCGGGTCGATTCACGCAACGGAGGCCCGGTGCCCGCACTCGGGCGGCCCGCTCGGCGAGGGCGAGATCGAGGGCTCCATCGTCACCTGCCCGCTCCACCAGTGGCGCTTCGACGTCGTCACGGGCCAGTGCCAGCATCTCCCCGCGATCAAGCTGAAGCGGTACGAAGTCAAAGTCGAGAACGGCGAAGTGTGGGTGAGAATTTGACGATGACGGATGACCGATGACGGATGACCGATGACAGATGACAGATGACTGCAGCTGTCATCCGTCAACCGTCAACCGTCATCAGGTTCTTGCCGGTTCGTTGCGGGACGGGTGGATCGCTGGTAACATGGTTTAGCAATGAGTTTGATCGAAGGTAGATTCGGCAAAAACCTCCTGATCACCAGCGTGGACCAGGTCGTCAACTGGTCGCGCGCCTCCAGCCTCTGGCCGATGCTCTTCGGGATCGCCTGCTGCGCCATCGAGATGATGGCCACGGCCGCGTCGCGGTACGACTGGGACCGGCTGGGACTGATCCCGCGCGCGACGCCGAGACAATCCGACCTCATGATCGTCGCCGGGACGGTCAACGCGAAGATGGCCCAGGTGGTGCGGAAACTCTACGACCAGATGCCGGAGCCGAAGTACGTCATCGCGATGGGCGCGTGCACTGTCGGGGGCGGGCCCTATTTCAAGTGGGGCTACAGCGTCGTCAAGGGCGTGGACAAGGTCGTCCCCGTCGACGTGTACGTGCCGGGCTGCCCCCCGCGGCCCGAGGCGCTCCTCGACGGCATCGTGAAGCTCCAGGAAAAAATCAGGCGCCAGACCCTTTCGAAGGACTTCCCGGTTCCGGCGCCCACGACCGTCCAGACCGCCGCGCTGTACTAGCTCGGGTTTCGGGCTGATCGCTGACCGCTGATGGCTTCTGAAGCTGATTGCTGAAGGCTGACGGCTGAAAGCTCAACATGACCACGAAAGAACTCCAAACCCAGGACATGTTGCTCAACATGGGTCCGCAGCATCCCTCCACGCACGGGGTGCTGAGGCTCGTGCTCCGGACCGACGGCGAGCTCGTGAGCGAAGTCACCCCCGTCATCGGCTACCTCCACCGGTGCGCGGAAAAGATCGGCGAGAACCTCCGGTACGAGCAGTACGTCCCGTACACGGACCGGATGGATTACCTGAGCTCGATGAGCGACAACCTGGCCTTCTGCCTCGCCGTCGAAAAGCTCATGAAGACCGAGATCCCGGACCGCGCGAAGCACATCCGGGTGATCATGGCGGAGCTCAACCGGGTCGCGTCGCACCTCCTCGCGTTCGGCACGTTCGGGCTCGACGTCGGCGCCTTCACGCCATTCCTGTACGCGTGGCGCGAGCGCGAGATGATCCTGAACATGTTCGAGTATGTCTGCGGCGCGCGGCTGACCTACAACTACATGAAGGTCGGCGGCGTCTGGAAGGACGTCGACAAGAAGTTCGCCGAGATGGTGAAGAACTTCCTCGACCTCTTCGACGAGAAGCTCAAGGAGTATAACGACCTCCTGACGTACAACCAGATCTTCATCACGCGAACCCGCGGGCTCGGCGTGATCTCCCGCGACCTCGCGATCGGGTGGGGCCTGAGCGGGCCCTGCGCGCGCGCGTCGGGGATCGACTGGGACATCCGGAAATCGGAGCCCTACTCGGGGTACGAGAAATTCCCCTTCCGGGTCTGCCTCGGCAACGACAAGGTCGGGGTCCTCGGCGACTGCTGGAACCGCTACTACGTGCGGATCGAGGAGATGGTGGAGTCCTGCCGGATCGTCCGCCAGGCGCTCGACGGCCTGCCCGAGGGCGACCACATCACCGACGACCGCAAGGTCGCGCTGCCGCCGCGCCACGAGCTCGCCACCTCGATGGAGGCGCTCATCCATCACTTCAAGCTCGT
>DATHFI010000013.1:0-4026 GCA_035490275.1 Planctomycetota bacterium | reverse complement strand
AATGAGGGCATCCTTCGCCGCATTGGCAGTGGATACGTCGAAAACATCTTTGGCTGTCCAAGCCTTGAAGATGTCCCCGAAACCGGGAGGCGTGGTCGCCGGTTCCGGCCCGGAGCCGCTCTTTTTGCCCCGGTTTTGCAGGAGAAGGACGGTCGCGGTCCCCACGTCGCAGCCGAGAAAGCCAAGGAGGGCCAGGAGGACACCCCACCGGATATATCTCATATCAACGCCCCTTCTTCACCTTCGCGAGGTTGACCCACTTCTGAATCTGCTTTTCGTCGATGCCCGCCTGCGCTTTCAAGTTCGGCTCGGCCTTCCAAGCCGCGGCCTGCGCCATGTCCTTGGCGGCTTCCTCATACTTGCCCAAGGCGGATCGGACGTACCCTCGCAATGCGAGCGCGGTCCCGAAGCCGGGAACCCTTCTCAGCACCGCATCGAGGTCGGCGATGGCTTCCTCCCTGAAGCGAATTCCCACGGCATCGATGGGACCGGCCGCTTCACCCAGCAGGAAAAGCGCCCGCGCCCGGTGGTACCGCGCGTCGACATAGTCAGGGATTCGTTTGATCGCGTCCGAGAGGAGGGCAACGGCCTCGAGCAGGGGAGCCTTCACGTCGGCTCCGGTTTCCGTGTCAAGTTCAGCCATTGAGATGACCGCCGCGCCCTTCAAGGTCTTCGCTTCAGGATGATCCTCGTATCGGAGGAGCACCCGATCCGCGGCGTCCTGGGCCTGTCGCAGCTGACCTTGGGGGGGGATGCCACCCTGACGACGGTAATACTCGGCGAGACGGTAGCGGATGGCGGCCTGCGCCAAGTCGGCCCGAATCTCCGCCGGAGCGGGTCCTTGAGTCTCTCCCAATTCGGTAATCGACTCTTCCAGCCTGGCCTCACCAAGCTTCATCGTCGATAGAGCTCGAAGGACCCGCACCGGCTTCCATCGCTCCTTCATCCCTTTCAAGAGTCGACCGGCCTCCTGGAGCGGAGCCTGGAAGTCCTCGCCGCGCAGGATGCGGCGGGAACCGATTCCGATGAGCGCCTCGATCTCCGCGAGTCTGCCCATCGGCGTCTTGGGCGTCTTTCCCAGACGCTGACGCGCCTTGGCATACTCGTCTTCAGAATCAGCTCCTGAGAGCGCCAGCCACCTCAACCGAGCCAAGGCGAGAATTCCCTGTAGCTCCTCCGTTTCGGGCCCGGGGTCGGCCGGGATGCGAATTCCGTCGGATACCGCCTGAGTGGGGTCGCGGCCGAGATCCGCGATTCGTCGGGCCGCCCAGGCGTGTACGATCAACAGACCGCGGGAATCCTTGGAGGATAGGGACTTCAAGAAGGCGAGCCTTGCTTCCGGATTCTTGTCATCAAGCCCCAATGCGAACGCGGCTCCGAATTTTTCGGGGGAACCATCCAAGCCGCCTTCGAGGACCGGCCTGAAATCCCCATTGAGATATGCAGCCCGTTGCCAGGCCGCACGGTACCACCGATAGGGTCTCGCCGATTCCAGCAGACTGGCCGCTCCGCCCCAAGTCCCTTCCTTCAGCCGTTGCAGGCCGTCGGCCGCCAATCTGTCCCGTTCATGCTCCTCCATCAGGAGAGAGTCCGGATTGGTCGAAACCGTACTGCGGAATACGATGATCAGTTCGTCGGGAATGGGGTCAGCCTTGCCGTCGAATACGCCCTCGGACGATTCCGGTGCCGGAAATGGCGGAGCCTTTCTGAGGATTTTCTGAAGGTCGAGCACCGCTTTCAAATATGCGATTCGATAATCGCCTCTGACCTTGCCTTCCACCTCGCTCAGAGCCGTGTAAGCATCCTCAGCGGACCCGTCAACAGCGATCTCCCTGGCGTTCAGGACCAGACCCTGCGGGTGGTCCTTCTGGCTCGCCAGCAGTTCATCCAATTTGGGCCGAAAGACGTTTGCAAGGGCATCGGCCTTTTCCTTCTCAGTGCCGGTCTTGCCTTGCTCGATATCCCCGAGCGCGCGGGCGGCCTTGAGATAGAGGGTGGACATACGGCTCTCGGTTGGACGATTTGTCTCAGGGTCGAGCGGGAAAATGACCTTATGCGCAACCGATGTGTTCAAACCGATACCAAGGACCAGCCCCGCCAACGCGAGCGGTCCCCACTTCCGCGCCAGGTACCGCACCAGTCCGTACCGGCCGGAATAGCGCTTCTGCACGAGCAGGCGGTCGAGCTCGTCGCCGAAGTCCTTGGCCGTCGCGTAACGGTCCGCCGGGTCCTTCGACATTGCCCGGCGCACCGTCCGTTCCAGCTCGGGCGACACGGCCTTGTTCAGGCTCGTCAGCGGCGGCGGGTCGTGCTTCATCACCGACTCGATCGTCTCCCACACGTTCGACGAGGGGAACGGCGCGCGCCCCGCGAGCAGCGTGTAGAGCGTCGCCCCCATGCTGTACACGTCGCTCCGCGCGTCCGCCAGCTTCGCCTCGCCTCGCGCCTGCTCCGGCGGGAGATACTTCGGCGTCCCCAGGATCGTCCCCGTCATCGACAGCGTGCTCGTCTGGTCGTGGTGGATCTGCTTCGCGATCCCGAAATCGGTCAGGTAGACCTGGCCTCCCTCGTCGACCAGGATGTTCGCCGGCTTGATGTCGCGATGGATGATCCCCTGCTCGTGCGCGTACTCGAGCGCCCGGCAGGCGTCCCGAACCAGCGCGAGATTCTCCGGAATCGTCCGGGGCGTCGCATCGATCGGCTTCCCGTCGATGTACTTCATCGCGATGTACGACCGGCCCTCGTGCTCGCCGACCTCGTAGATCGTCGCGATCGCCGCATGCTGGAGGTTGCCCGCGATGCGCGCCTCGCGGGTGAACCGCTCGAGGGCGTTCGGCTCGGTCGTGTGCAGGATCTTGAGGCCCGCGTAGCGGTTCACGCGCCGGTCCCACGCTCGGTAAACCGTGCCCGATCCGCCGCTCCCCACGATGGCCACGAGGACGAAGGGCCCGAACGCGTTCTTGGAATTGGCCTGCGCCTCCAGGACCTCCGGGGGTCCGCCCGATTTCGACGGGGGAGGCGTGTCGACCTCGTGATCGGGCGAGAGGGAATTCTCCATGATGGATCGGAAGCTGCCGGTCACCTCCGTGCCGTCCCTTCCACCGCCCACCAGGCCGGCGGGAGGGGTGAGCTCCGCCGTGGTCGCCTGGGCCGCATCCTGGGACTTGCTCATGAGAATCCGGAGCTGGTGCTCGGTGAGGGGGTCGATCGCCCCCTGGGTCTTGAGGATGTCGATGAGCGGCCGGGGGGTCGCACCCGAAGCGCGCTCGCGCTCCTGGATGGTCTGCGCCTCCTTCAGCCGCTCCTCCGGGATGATGCGGCGCTGGAGATTGATCCTGAGAAGAAGTCTGTCCGTCATGAACCCCTACCACCCAGTTGAACCGACACCGTCCCCGCCCGTAACGGCCGGACAGGGGAAAATGCGGATGAGAGCAGGGTTTAGCTTACCCGGTTCGCCGCGCGATGGGGGGGAATTCACGGAAATAACGACCCGCCCGGAGACCGCCTTAACGGACGACTTCGAGCCGGGCCGCGCCCCCTTCCCACCCGTGGACTTTCAGCCGCCGGCGCACCGGTCCCGTGTTGTCGGGAGGCTTTCCTTCAAGGGGAAACGCCTGGCCCGTCGGCTGGAGGATTACTTTCCCATCCCGAATTTCGGCCGAAACCTCGAGGTGTACCGCGATTGTCCTGACGTTGGTCCGCTTGACCTGGTCGGCCAGGTCGGCGAAGTTGAACGTCACCGGCTTGGGAATCCGCGTCCGCACCATGGACTGGTCGAGATCGATCTGGGGGGTCGTCCCGAACAGCTTCCTCATGAGCCGCTCCAGGCCCATCATCTCCTCGTTTCACGATCAGCTCGCGACGGTGATCTCGATCAACCCGAAATCGCCCGCCAAGGAGTGGACCTCGGGTCCCGGCGCGGCGCACGCGCCCATCGCCAGGACCAGGACGGCGGCGAACCTCATGACCGCTCCTTTCAGATGCGCAATCCTATCACGAAGAAAATCGAGACGTCCTCTTCGACCT
>DATHFI010000012.1:0-5965 GCA_035490275.1 Planctomycetota bacterium | reverse complement strand
TCTCGTGGGCCGCGCTGGACGCGGCGTCGTTCCTGGCTATCCAGCGCCAGATCGCGAAGGGCCAGGGAGTGGCCGGGCAGTTCGAACTCGGCCGCATGGCGCTCATGCGACGGCTCTGGAAGGAAGCGAAGACTGCGTTCGACGATTGCGTCCGCGTCGAAGGGGCGTGGAAGACAAGGGTTCCCGATGTCGCGGCCGCTCTCGTATCCCCGGGCGTTCTGCGCGGTGCGGCGCGGCGACTGGGCGACGGTCGTCTCCTCGTCGAGTACTCCTTCGCGGACGCGGACCAAGCGGGGGATTTCGATCGGGCGGCGGAATCGGCCGGGACGATCTCGATCGCCGCGGGCGCACTCAAGCTCTCCGCCAAGGACGCGGCGCTCTGGAGCGTCAAAGACCTCTCCTTCGAGGGCGACGTCGACGTCTGGCTCGAATTCGAGGGGCCCGGCGAAGCCATCGTCGGAATCTCGAACTTGCCCAACGACAAGAGCAGCCTCATACACCTGGCCGCCACGGGAGTGTTTGCCCCCGGAACGCCGCTCCGGATCGAGGTGAGGAGGCCCTTCATCCGATTGGTGCAGGGGGACACAATCCGCGACACGACCCTGCTCCAGTTCGATTCCGGGCCGGTGAGGCTCTGGGTCGGCGCGAAGGGAGAGGCGTCGATCCGCAACCTGTGCATCCTCGGCGCCGCGAGCCCTGACGAAATGGCAAAGCGCCTCGGTCCCCTCGATCGCCTGGAGGGCGGGGCGCACGCCGGCGATTTCCGGATCGAACCCGCCGCGGCGGATGCCGAGGCCTCGTCGAGGGCGGCGAAAGCGGAGGCCGCGCTCCTCGCGGGGGACCTTGAGGAAGCGGGAAGTCTCGCGGAGGAGGCCGTGGCGCGGGCGCCGACGTCCGGATTGGGTGTCGCGGTGCGCGGACTCGTCCGGCTGGCCCAGGGAGAAACTCGTCTGGCCGTGACGGATGCCGATCTTGCCTTGGCCCTCGATCCGTGTAGCGGCGGCACGCGGACTCGCGCGCTGAGAATCCTCGCGTCTATCCGCGGTCCGGCCGCGTACGGCGCGCATCGTCGGAAGGACTCGGCTCCGTGGGAGATTCGAACCGACGGGACCGAGGATAGGCTCGCGTCGGCCGCCTCGATCCTCGAGGAAGCGACCGGGCGATTCGCGGAGGCGCTCAAGGAGGCGGGCCCGTTCCCCAATCGTCCCCTTCGCGCGACGGTATTTACGTTCCGCGATGCATACCTGGCGTATCTGGAAGTGGCGGACGCGCGGGAAGTCGTGGCGCTGGACGGACCCGGGATGACGGCGTGCCTCTTGCGCGGGGCGGCCAAAGCGTATCTGCGGACCGCGGTTCAAGCTCCACCTGGATGGCTCGAGGAAGGCATGTCGGCTTACTTGGCCGGAGAATCGCGGGCGGGTGAAATGAAAACGCTCCTGGCGCGCGCGGTGCCGTTCGAGGATTTCCTGAAGAAGCCCGCCGCGCAATTCACGGAGTCGGACCGGATCCAGTCGGCGTCGGTGGTCCGGTTCTTCCTGGGAACCCAGAACCGGGCGATCGTCACCGATCTCCTGCAGAAGCTGCGTCACGGCGTCCCGGCGATCGAGGCCTTCTCGGGGCGCAGCCTGCCGAAGCTCGAGGCCGAGTGGAAGGCGTGGGCCGCGACGGATGGAGGGAAATGAAGCCATGGCATGGATGCTCGCGCTGGTCTTGTGGGCCCAGTCGGGTGAGGAGACGTACACCGTCACGATCGCGGTCAAGTCGATGCACTGCGACGAGTGCCGCGACACGCTGGTGGCGCGGCTCAAGGCCCTGCCCGGCGTGAAGTCGGCGGAGCCGAACGCGGAGAAACTGACGGTGCTGGTGACGATCCTCGAGAAGCACCCGATCCGTCTAAAGACGATCCAGGCGTGCGTCCCGGGCGACATGAAGATGGAGCGGGCGACGGTGAGCCTGCGCGGGACCGTGTCGGCGTTCGGGATGACGCTCCAGCTCAAGGCGAAGGTGTCGAACACGACCTATGAATTGGGGGACAAGGACCCGAAGAAAAACGAGAAGCAGGCGGAGCTTCGCGAGGCATTGGGCCAAGGGAAGAAGAAGTTCCGGATCACGGGGGAGCTCGTCGAGCGCGACAAGCGCGAAGTGCTCGTGATCGAGTCGTTTGAAGCGGTTGAGTGGAAGGATTGACCGCCGAGAGGCTTATCGTTGATACCGCCGCGCGCGGGTGAGGCGCCGGAGCCGGGTGTTGCGCCCGGGACCGCCTCCCGGCGAGCCGCCATCCCCGGAAAACCCCTGCGGGGCCGCGCCCGCCGTGAGCGCCTCGAGGTCCTTCTGCAGCTCCGCCGGCGTGGCGTGACGGAGCTCGCGCGCCTTCGAGAGCATCTTCCGGATGAGCCAGTCCGCCTTGGCCGACACGGCCGGATTCTTCGAGCGCGGGATCGGCACCGCGCTTTCCAGCTGCTGCTTCGCGACCAGCTGCGCCGTCGTCCCGGGAAAGGGGACGTCCCCGGTTTCCATGTGGAAGAGGATGGCGCCCAGCGAGTAGATGTCGGTGCGGGTGTCGATGTCCTTCTCGCCCCGGACCTGCTCCGGAGACCGGTAGTAGGGCGCCGCCGCCCCGGCCGAAGCCAAGGCAGGAAACCCGAGGCCGCACATCTTCACGAGGCCGTCCCGCGTCACAAGCAGGTCCTTCGGCTGCAGGTCCCCGTGCAGGATCCCGTGGCGGTAGGCATGGTCGAGGGCGCGCGCCGCCTGGAGCGCGTATCCCAGGGCCCGCTTCTCCTCCAGGGCGCCGCCCCGGCGCAGGATCTCCGCGACGGACGGCCCGTCGACGAACTCCATGACGCTGTAGTGGAGCCCGTTCGCGACGTTGACGTCGATTCCCTGGATGAGATTCGCGTGGGTCAGCCGGGCGGAGGCCCGGGCCTGCTTCAGGAACCGGTTGCGGATGACCGGGTCGGCCGCGTGGCGCGACGCGAGCACCTTGATCGCCACCGTCCGGTCCATCGAAAGCTGGACCGCCTTGTAGACCGACCCCGTCGACCCATGGCCGAGCTTGGAGACGAGCCGGTAGCCGGGGATTTCCTCGTGGCCGTGGTGGGCGCCCTCGTGGAGCAGCACCTTGCGGGCCTGCGCCTCCGTGAGGTACCCGAGCCGGATCATCAGCTCGCCCATCCGGAGGGGAGCGCCGCCCCGCTCGCGCTTCTTCTCCTGCAGGGCGAGAACCTCGTCGACCCGCCGGAGCGTGGTGAAGCCGAGCTTGATCGCCATTTCGCCGAAATGGGCGTCGGAGTGGGGTTGCATGGCTTCAAAGATTGTAACGGACGCGACCCGCGCCGGTGGAGACCTAACTTCGACTCGGGCTTGAAGATTGAAGCGGCCTTGTGCTAGGTTCCGTCTCCCCATGATCGATTTTCGCTCCATCGAAACCGAGTGGTTCCGCCGCTGGGAGGAGTCGAAGCTCCACGCGACGCCGGAGTCGCCCCGGCGGAAATATTACGTTCTTGAGATGTTCGCCTACCCCTCGGGCGACATCCACATCGGCCACCTCCGCAACTACATGATCGGCGACATCGCCGCCCGGTACCGGATGATGACCGGATGGGACGTCCTTCATCCGCCCGGCTGGGACGCGTTCGGCCAGCCCGCGGAGGGCGCCGCGATCAAGTACTCCATCCACCCCCGGGAGTGGACGATCCGCAACATCGAGACCGGACGAAAAACGCTGCAGTCGATGGCGGTGACCTACGATTGGAACCGCGAGATCCGCACGTGCGAGCCCGACTACTACAAGTGGACGCAGTGGATCTTCCTCCAGCTTCACAAGAACGGCCTCGCCTACCTCGCCCCGTCGTGGGTCAACTGGTGCCCGAAGGACGAGTGGGCGCTCACGAACGAGCAGGCGGAAGGCGGAGTCTGCTGGCGCTGCGGCACCGCCATCGTCAAACGGAAACTCGACCGCTGCTGGTTCTTCCGCTACTCGAAGTACGCGGAACGCCTCCTCAAGGACATCGACAAGCTCACCCAGTGGCCCGAGAGCGTCCGGACGATCCAGAGAAATTGGATCGGGCGCAGCGAGGGGACGGAGATCGATTTCCAGATCGAAGGTGGTGACAGGATCCGCGTCTTCACGACGCGCCCCGACACGATCTATGGCGTGACGTTCATGGCCGTGTCGCCTGAGTCGCCGCTCGCGGAGACGCTCGCCACGCCCGACCGGCGCGAGGCGGTCGCCGAATATGTCCGAAAGGCGCTCGTGCGCGACGAGGCCCAGCGCGAAAAGGAGAAGGACGGCGTCTTCACCGGCCGGCACGCGATCAACCCCTTCAACGGGGAGAAGGTCCCGCTCTGGGTCGCGGATTATGTTCTCGGCGGTTACGGCACGGGCGTCGTCATGGGCGTGCCGGCGCACGACCAGCGCGACTTCGAGTTCGCGAAGAAGTACGGGCTTCCGATCAAGGTCGTGATCGATCCATCGACCGCCGGCAAACCGGTCCAGGCGGGACGGGCGCAGATCAGCTTCGGGTTCGGCAAGGGCCTCCAGGCCGGCGAACTGACCGAGGCCTACGTCGAGTCGGGCCGCATGGTGGATTCGGGCCCATTCGACGGAACGCCGAACGAGGAGGGAATCAAGAGAGTCACGGACTACGCGGCCGCGAAAGGATTTGGCGGGCCCGCCGTGAATTACAAACTCCGCGACTGGCTCATCTCGCGCCAGCGGTACTGGGGTTGTCCGATACCGATCATTCACTGTCCGAAGTGCGGCCCCCAGCCGGTGCCCGAGAAGGATCTCCCCGTGGTCCTCCCGACGAACATCACGAATTTCGTCCCGAAGGGGCGGTCGCCGCTCGCGGACTCCCCCGAGTTCATGAACACGACGTGCCCGAAATGCGGGGGCGCCGCCCAACGCGACCCCGACACGATGGACACCTTCATAGACTCGTCGTGGTACCAGTTCCGGTACGTCGATCCGAGAAACGACCGCGAGATCTGGCGGAAGGAAGAGATCAAGAAATGGGCGCCGGTCGATCTCTACATCGGCGGCATCGAGCACGCGCGCGGCCACTGCCTCTACTTCCGGTTCATCACGAAGGTGCTCTTCGATCTCGGCCACTGTCCGGTCGACGAGCCCGCGGTGCGGCTCTTCAACCACGGCATGGTTTGCGACGACAAGGGCGAGATCATGTCGAAGTCGAAGGGGAACGCGGCGTCGCCCGCGGCCATCCTGGACAAGTGGGGGGTCGACGTCTGCCGGCTCGCCATGGCTTTCTTCGCGCCGAGCGAGGACCAGATCAAGTGGAGCGAGAACGGACTCGTCGGGGCGGAGCGGTTCATCCGGCGGGTGTACGAGCTCGCGGACCGCGTGAAGGACTATCCATCGGGCCCGGTGGACCGGGCGAAGCTCCACCCGAAGATGAGGCCGGTCTGGCGGAAACTCCACCAGGTGGTCCGCAAGGCGGTCCACTCCTTCGAGGAGGACCTCCACTTCAACACCGTGATCTCGCAAGTGATGGAACTGCTCAACCTCCTCGGCGAGTCCTGGAATTTCGGGAAACCCGAGGGGGGCGACGAGGACCGGCGCGCGGTCCGGCAGGCCGCCTTCGACGTCGTGAAAATCCTCGCCCCGATGACTCCGTTCCTCGGCGAGGAGCTTCACCGGCGGCTCGGCGGCAAGGCGTCGGTCTTCCGGTCGGGCTTTCCGGCATTCGACGCCGAGGCCGCGAAGGAGGACCAGGTCGAGATCGTCGTGCAGATCAACGGCAAGGTCCGCGGCAAGATCGTCGTGGCGGCGGACGCGCCGGAGGATCAGGTGCGGGCCGCGGCGCTCGCGGAGCCGGCAATCGCGAGGGCCCTGGAAGGCAAGCCGCCCCGGAAGGTGATCGTGGTGAAGGGTCGGCTGGTCAATGTGGTCGTCTAGAGACAGCTGAAGACTCGATCACTTCTCGGGGAGTGGCATCTCCGGCAG
>DATHFI010000011.1:0-5586 GCA_035490275.1 Planctomycetota bacterium | reverse complement strand
AGATTGCTGCGACTTCTCGACCCACCCGCTCTATCTCATTGCCGTAGTGCCGAGATCAAACCTCAAGCTCTCCGTCATTTCGCGCGTCCGCAGCGGGACCGACGTGGATCCGCGCAAGGACGAAGTCCTCAAGGAATTCGCGAAACTCGAATAGCCGGCCGCGTCCGGTCGGATTCCTGATTCCTGATTCCTAATTCCTAATTCTTAATTCCGCCCTAGCGTCCTGAAATACTCGATCGCCTTCTTCAACCCCTCGCGTCGGTCCACCTTCGGCTCCCACCCGAGAAGTTTCCGCGCTTTCGTGATATCGGGTCGACGCCGCCCGGGATCATCCTGCGGGCGCGGTACGAAAACGATCCGGCTCTTCGAACCCGTGAGCTCGAGGATCTCCTTCGCGAGCTGCAGCACGGTGATCTCGTTCGGGTTGCCGACATTCACCGGGAGGGCCTCCTCCGACCCCAGGAGCTTCCGGATCCCGTCCACGAGGTCGGTCACGTAGCAGAAGCTCCTCGTCTGCGACCCGTCCCCCGCGACGGTCAGGTCCTCGCCCTTCAGGGCCTGAGCGATGAAGGTGCAGACGGCGCGGCCGTCGTTGGGGCGCATGCGCGGCCCGTACGTGTTGAAGATCCGCACGATGCGGGTCTTCAGCCCGTGCGTCCGGTGGTACGCCATCGTGAGCGCTTCGGCGAAGCGCTTCGCCTCGTCGTACACGCCGCGCGGACCGATCGGGTTCACGTTCCCCCAGTAGTCCTCGGTCTGCGGGTGGACGAGGGGATCGCCGTACACCTCGCTCGTCGAGGCGAGCAGGAACCGCGCGCCCTTCGCCTTCGCGAGGCCGAGCGCGTTGAGCGTCCCCAGCGATCCGACCTTCATCGTCTGGATCTTGAGGTTGAGGTAGTCGACCGGGCTCGCGGGCGACGCGAAGTGGAGGACGTTGTCGACGGGGCCGTCGATCGTCACCGGCGTCGAGATGTTGTGTTCGAGGAGCCGGAACCGGGGATTCGAGGCGAATCCCGCGATGTTCTCGCGGCGCCCGGTCAGGAAATTGTCGACGGCGACGACCTCGTGGCCCTCCGCGAGGAAGAGCTCGCAGAGATGCGACCCGAGGAAGCCCGCGCCGCCGGTGACGACCGTCCGCATGGCCACCCATGATGGGAACGGGTCCATACCGCGTCAAATCTTCTTCCTGAATTGACACCCGGAGAGTGGAGCCCTATAAACCACGGAATGTTGCGGCCCGTCTTGCTCGCGATTTTCCTTTTCGTCGCCTCCTGCGGTACGGGAACGCCCAAGATTCAGCACGTCCTTCCGAATCCCGTCATCGAGGAAATCATGCTGGCGGAGGACGGGAGAACGGGGGGGGCGCCGATCTTCGGCCGGGCCGCGGCCTCTCCCGATCCGGCCATCCGGGCGCGCGCTGCGCTCGCGCTCGGGCGGATCCTGGCCCCGGAGGGGATCGATCCGCTTCTCTCTCTCTCGAAAGATGGAGATCCTTTCGTGCGCCGGACCGCGATTTTCGCGATGGGACAATACGGATTCGACGTCGACGGCGCGGCGGGCCGCGAGGCCGGGCTCCTGGCGGCCATCCGGCCCGCGCTCGAGGATCCGGATGAACAAATTCGGGCGGTCGCGGTGGAGGCGGTGGGGAAGCTGGCCCTGGAAATGGCGCCTGCGGTCGTGGCGCCGGTCCTGAAGGACAAGTCCTCGATGGTCCGATGCATGGCGGCGATGGCCTGCTTCCGCTGGCGCCACGTCATCCGGCTGCGCCAGCCCGACGTCAAGCCCGAGGTTCCCGAGGTCCTCCTGACGGCGCTGGTGGAGGCCGCCTCCGACGCCGACCCCGGGGTCCGCTGGCGCGCGGTCTGGGCGCTGGCCCGGTTCGGCGATCCCCGGCCGGTCCCCGCGTTGTTCGCGAAGAACATCACGAGGGACTCGCACCCGTGGACCCGATTCTTCGCCCTGTCCCTCCTGGTGAGCACGAAGCTCGCGCCTTTCGCGGCGGCGGCGGCCGAGGCCCAGAAGGATCCGGTCTCCCACGTGCGCGCGGCGGCGGTTCGCGCGCTCAATGCCCTCGAGCGGCCCGATCTCCTCGAGAAATCGCTGGTCACGGACCCGTCGCACCACGTGCGGGAGGCCTTCGCCGATGGCCTGGTCGGAGAGAGTCCGGAATTGGAGGCCCTCGCCAAGGACTCGTCTCCCACGGTCCGGGCCGCCGCGCTGCTCGCCCGGGTCCGTGCCCGCGGGGATCGCGCGATGCCCGACCTGGAGGCCGCCGTGGAGGGAGGAGATCCGCTTCTCCGGATTGCGGCGTTCAAGGCCCTGGGCAATCTCAAGACGGATCCCGCGCTCGAGCTGATCCTGAAAACCCGGGGGAGCGGCGACGAGGATGTGCGCGCCGCGGCGCTCGTCCCGCTCTCCAATTTCCAGGATGAAAAGTCGTTCGCTTCGATCGTTGAAGGCCTGAAGGCGAAGGGCGTGGCCGAACGGGGCACCGCGATCGAATCCCTGGGAAGCCGCACGGATCCGGCGATGGTTGCCGCGGCGATCGAGTGCTATCGGAATTCCCTCGACCGGGAATGGGTCGAAATGAGGGAATCGATCGTCGACGCCCTCGCCGCCCGCCCGCCCGAGTCCACCACCCCTTTCCTGCTCGAGGTGGCGCGGACCGATCCCGCGCCCAGCGTGCGGAAGCGGGCGGTCGCCGTGCTCCGGTCGCGGAAGGTCGAAAACCTGCCCGCGGTGGCGGCGGCCCCCTCCACGCGGACCCCGTACTTCAGCTACCGGATGACGTCGAACCCGACGGTGATCCTGGAGACGACGAAGGGCACGATCGAAATCGAATGCTTCGCCCGCGAGGCGCCGATCCACGTTGCCAATTTTGTGGGCCTCGTCGAACGCGGGTTCTATGACGGTTCCAAGTGGCACCGCGTCGTGCCCAATTTCGTGATCCAGGGGGGCGACCCGCTCGGGAACGGGTGGGGCGACGCGGGGTGGAGCGTGCGGGCCGAGGTCAACGACGTTCCTTACGGACGGGGGACGGTGGGGATGCCGCGCTCGTCCGGATTCGACACGGGCGGCTGCCAGATCTTCATCACGCACCTTCCCACGCCCCACCTTGATGGCCTCTACACGGTTTTCGGCCGGGTCGTCCGCGGCCTCGACGTGATCGACTCCATCGAGGTGGGCGACCGGATCCTGCGGGCGACCTTGAAACGTTGACACCCGGCGGCCGCCGGGCGTAAGATCATAACGATGGTTATAAATCATAACGGTCGTTATGATTCCGGCCGGCGGACCTCGAAGCGGCTCGAGATCCTGCGGTCCGCGGCCGGGGCGTTCCGGGAGCGGGGGTTCGAGCGCGCCGGCATGCGCGACATCGCCAAGGCCCTCGGGGTCACCACGGGGGTGCTGTATCACAACTTTCGAAGCAAGCAGGAGATCCTGTACTTCTGCCAGGACTACTCGCTCGACCGGATGCTCGAGGAGGGGGCGCTCATCCGGCGGCTCAAGGGGCGCCCCGATGCCCAGCTGCGGAGGCTCATCCTTTCGCAGATGACGTGCATGCTCGACGAGCTGAAGGGGAGCGCCGCCCACGCGGAGTTCTCGTCGCTGCCCCCCAGGCTCCTCCGGAAGGTGGTTCGGAAGCGCGACCGGTACGAGCGCCTGATGCGGGGAATCGTGTCGCGCGGCGTCCGGGCGAGGGTGTTCCGGAAGTGCGACCCGAAACTCGTGACGCTGGCCATGCTGGGGGCGATCAACTGGACGATCAAGTGGTACCGACCGGATGGCGCGCGCGCCGCCAATGATATCGCGGGGGAATTCGCCGATTATCTCGTCAGGGGCCTGAAGGCGCGATGAAGAAGAAGGTAAGAGACGGGGAAAAATTCAAGGTTCACCTCAAGCTCCGCCTCAACGGCGAGGAGACAGAGGTTGCTTTCGCGCCGCACAAGACGCTCCTCGAGGTGCTCCGCGAGGATCTCGGGCTGACCGGCACGAAGCATGGGTGCGAACTGGGCGAGTGCGGCACCTGCGCCGTCCTCGTCGACGGGAAACCGGTGCTCTCGTGCCTGGCGCTGACGCTCGACCTGGAGGGGAAGGAGATCACGACCGTCGAGGGCATGGCCGACGGCTCGAAGCTCCACCCGCTGCAGGAGGCGTTCGCCGATTTCGGCGCGGCGCAGTGCGGCTACTGCACGCCTGGATTCCTCGTGACGGCCAAGGCGCTGCTCGACGAGAAGAAGAAGCCGACCCGCGACCAGATCAAGGAGGCCCTCGCCGGAAATCTCTGCCGCTGCACGGGCTATATCAAGATTTATGAGGCGGTCGAGCTCGCGGCGGCGCGTATGCGCGGCGAGAAGGCGCAACCCAGCCGGGAGTCTATTTACGGAATGCCCTGATCAGATCGGAGGAACCTCATGAAGCTCATCGCGCTGTTGCTCTTCGTGGCCATCCTCGCGAACACCGTGGTGATGGGGAAGGATCACGGCTACATGGCCGCGGTGAGCCTGTTCTCGTCGGCCTGCCTGGGGTTCGTGGCCGGGACGTTTTTTGAGAAGGCCCGGCCCAATAAGGGGACTCCGTGATCGAACGAAGGTCCCCGCTCAAGGTCATCGGAACTCCGGTCCGCCGGGTCGACGGCCGCTCCAAGGTCACGGGCCTGACCAAGTTCGCGGACGACCTCGTCCTTCCGCGGATGCTCACCTGCAAGATCCTCCGGTCGCCCATCCCGCACGGGAGGATCAAGTCGATCGACATCTCGGCCGCGCTGAAGAAGGCGGGGATCCTCGCCGTCATCACCGGCCAGGACCTTCCCATCCCTTTCGGGATCCTGCCCGTGTCGCAGGACGAGCACGCGCTCTGCCTCGACAAGGTGCGCTTCGTGGGCGATCCGGTCGCGGCCGTCGCGGCCGTGGACGAGGACGCCGCGTTCGAGGCGCTTGATCTCATCAAGGTCGAGTACGAGCCCCTGGCGGATATCGACTCGATCGATGCCGCGCTGAAGATTTCCGATCCACGGATCCACGACTACGGCGACGAGGGGAACGTCCACAAGAAGGTCTCGCTGGAATTCGGCGACGTCGAGGCGGGTTTCGCGGAGGCCGACCGCGTGCGCGACGACCTCTTCTTCTACGAGGGGAACACCCATCTCGCGATGGAGCAGCACGCGGCGCTGGCCCATTTCGATCCCGACGGGAAGCTCACGATCTGGAGCTCGACCCAGACCCCGCACTATGTCCATCGCGCCCTCGCCAAGGTGCTGGCGCCGCTCCCCGCCAGCCACATCCGCGTCATCGCGACCCCGAACGGCGGCGGCTTCGGCGGCAAGAGCGATCCTTTCAGCCACGAGATCGTCGTCTGCAAGCTCGCGATGATCACGGGCCGGCCGGTGAAAATCTGCCTGACGCGCGAGGAGGTCTTCTACTGCCACCGCGGCCGCCATCCGGTTCTCATGCGGATCAAGACGGGATTCAAGAACGACGGCGCGATCACCGCGATGCACTTCCAGTCCTTCCTCGACGGCGGGGCGTACGGCAGCTACGGCGTCGCGAGCACGTACTACACCGGGGCGCTCCAGACCGTGACGTA
>DATHFI010000010.1:0-2571 GCA_035490275.1 Planctomycetota bacterium | reverse complement strand
GACTGCGATCGACAATTGGTCTGCCAGTGGCTCGTGGTCGAACTTCGGATCAAATGCCAGGCTTCCAGGGTGAGGTATCGCCGTCGCCGCCGTGAAGAATTTCTTCTGGTTTCGCGATCCCAATCGGTAGCATTTCCCCATGGCCGTATTCCTCTGCCGCGCCTGCCAGGTGACGATCATCGAGAACCGCAAGGACGAGAAGCCGGTCTGCCCCCGCTGCAAGAAGCCGATGGTCCCCAAGGCCGGGCCCGGCTCCATCGAGGAGCAGTTTCCCGACCGGTCGCCACACGATTCCGTCTTCCAGCTCGACCTCGAGAATCTCCCCCCCTCCATCGACCCCGTCAAGCGGCCGGACCTCCCGAAGAAGTAGCCTCGGGCCGTTCCAGGTCGTGCTCAAGGAGCACCGCACCGCACACCACACCGGGCAGGAGCGCGAAGCCGAGCGCGGGGATGATGATGCAGAGGGTCGCGCCGAACCCGAGCGCCGGCGCCGGGCGGTGGAGAACCCACGAAAACCGGTCGAGGACCCTCATCCCCCGCGCCTCGAGCGGGTACTCCAGGTGCTCGAAGGCGAAAAAGAAGGCCGTGACGACCGTCGCGGCGATCGGATGCAGGAAGGCGACCGGCGTGCAATAGGCCCCGATCAGCGCCCCCTGGACCATGAGGAAGAGCAGGAGCCGGAGCGCCTGGTCGCGCAGGGATCGCCACAGCGCGGCCCAGTAGCCCTCGCGCGTCTCCCGCACGCGGCCTGCGTCGGCCATCATCCGCTCCGTCATCGCCTCGAGAAACGGCCCCGCGATCACATTCCCGATCACCGTGAAGAGGATGATGCCTCCGATGATCCCGCCGATCACGGCGCCGCAGCCGAGCAAACCGGTGATCGGATCGAGTCCCTTCGAGAAAAGACGCTCATGGAGACCGACCGTGTACGCCACCACGATCCCGGCCACGACCATGAAAAGGACCACCCCCACCAGGAGCGATTTCACCGCGTAGTGCCACAATTCGCGGTGATTCAAGAGATGGACCGTGCCCCGGATCGAATAGGTCATGGCGTCGAAGAACCCGGGGCGCTTCATTTACGAGCCCAGCGCATTTTCGCGGACCGCGCCCGTGAATTCGAGCGCGCCTCCTCTTCGCCGGGCCGGACCAGCTTGCCGATCTCCGAGTAAAGGCCCGCCCCTTTGCCCTCGCGGAAGGCGTGCTTGACCCGACGGTCTTCGCCGCTGTGAAAGCTGATGATGGCCGCGGCGGCGCCGGGCTTGAGGCACGAGGGCAGGACCGCCAGGAGCCGATCGAGGTTGGCCAGTTCGCGGTTGACGAGGATCCGCAGCGCCTGGAAGGTGCGCGTCGCCGGATGGAGCTTGGCGCCCGCCGCCCGTTGGAGGCTGAACCGGCGCGCCTCGCAGATGAGGGCCGTGAGCGCCTCGGTCGTCGCGATCCGCTCCCGCCGGCGCCGCTCGACGATGAGCCGCGCGATCTTGCGCGAGTCGCGCTCGTCCCCCAGCTCGAAGATGGCGTCCGCCAACTCCGTCTCGCTCATCCGGTTGACGAGATCCGCGGCCGTCGGCCCCCGCGTGGGATCGAGCCGCATGTCGAGCGGTCCCGGCCGGCGCAGGGAGAAGCCCCGAGCGGGATCGTCGAGGTGCGGGCTCGAGACCCCGAGGTCCGCCAGGACGCCGTCCGCGCGCCGGTCTCCGAGGATGGATTGGATCCCCGCGAAATTCGCGTGGTGGAGCTCGAAGCTTCCGCCCGCCTCCTCGAGCCGGGGCCGCGCCGCCTCGAGGTTGCGCGGGTCGAGGTCGATCCCAACGAGCGTCCCTCCAGGCGTGATCCGGCGGAGGATTTCAACGGCGTGGCCTCCGAGTCCCAAGGTGCAGTCGACGACGATCTGGCCGGGATGAGGATCCAGAATTTGTAGCGTCTCCTCGAGGAGAACGGGAACGTGCCCC
This sequence comes from Planctomycetota bacterium, assembly GCA_035490275.1. Lineage (GTDB taxonomy): Bacteria > Planctomycetota > MHYJ01 > MHYJ01 > JACPRB01 > DASRJF01. The sequence continues at coordinate 619 of DATHFI010000010.1, read as the reverse complement.
GACGCGGGAGGGGTCATGGGGCCAGTTTATGAAATTGAGGGGGCCGGAGGTGACTTTGGACCGTTCTGCCTATAATGGGCGCGATTTTCTAGGAGACACCATGAGACTCGCCGCCCTCCTCCTGATTCCCCTGTTCGCGGGCCAAGAGGTCGCCTGGAAGACCGACTGGCCGGGGACGCTCAAGGAGGCCGCCGCCTCGAAGAAGCTGGTCGTCCTCCTCTTCTTCAACAAGGACGTGAAGAACTGCAAGCGATACCAGGAGGAGACCCTGGCCAGCCCCGCCGTCCCCGCCGCCCTCTCGAAGTACCTGTGTGTGCGGCTCGATCCGGAAGGAACCGACGACGAGAACCGCCTCTGGCAGCAGCACGGGTCGCCGATGCCCCCGATGACCTTCGTCTATGAGCCCGATGGAAAGAAACTGGCGGGCGTGGGGACGCTCAACGCGAAGTTCTACGCCGAGGCGCTCAACGCGATCGTGCCGGCGTACTTCGACAAGATCGTGCCCGCCCGCGAGGCGCTGGCGAAGGACCCGAACCAGCCCGACAAGCTCGCCGATCTCGGCGACGCCTTCGTCCGTCTCGACAACCCGACGGAGTCGGCGAATAACTACGCCGCGGCG
>DATHFI010000009.1:0-2652 GCA_035490275.1 Planctomycetota bacterium | reverse complement strand
CCGACCACGTCGATCGGCTCCTCAAGGTCTTCGCCGCGGAAGATGTCGAGGCCACGGTCATCGGCTCCTTCACCGGGACGGGCGAGTTGGTCCTTCGCTATCTGGGCCACGAGGTCGCGCGTCTCGGGATGGAGTTCCTTCATCACGGACTGCCGCGCGAGCCGCGCGTCGCGACATGGGCGGAACCGAAAGTCTCCGATCCCCGGCCGCCCGAAAAGAAGGACTACCGCGAGGACCTGCTGAAAATCCTCGGCTCGTGGAACGTCTGCTCCAAGGAATGGATCATCCGGCAGTACGACCACGAGGTCCAGGGAGGCAGCGCCATCAAGCCGCTCACCGGCGCGGCCGACGACGGGCCCTCGGACGCGGCGGTCCTTCGCCCGAACCTGGGCAGCCACCGCGGCCTCGCGCTCGGCTGCGGGATGAACCCGAGGTACGGCGATCTCGATCCTTACCAGATGGCGGCGAACGCGATAGACGAGGCCCTGCGCAACGTGGTCGCGGTGGGGGGCGATCCGACGCGGACGGCGATCCTCGACAATTTCTCGTGGGGGAATCCGAACGACCCCGAGACGCTCGGCGCGCTCGTGCGGGCGGCGCAAGCGTGCTACGACTTCGCGAAGGCGTATGGCACGCCTTTCATTTCGGGCAAGGACAGCCTGAACAACGAATTCCGGACCGGAGGGAAGACGGTCCGCGTTCCCCACTCGCTCCTCATCTCGGCCCTGGCGATCGTCCATGACGCGCGCCGGTGCGTCACGATGGATCTCAAGGAGCCCGGGAACTTCGTGTGGCTCGTGGGTCCGACTCGGATGGAACTCGGCGGGTCGCACTATATGCTCGTGAACGGGCTTCCCGGGGGGAAAGTTCCGACCGTCGACCCCGCGATGGGCCCGAAGATCCTCGCGGCGATCGCGCGGGCGATTTCGGAGGGCTTGGTTCGGGCTTGCCATGACCTCTCGGAAGGCGGACTCGCCGTGGGGGCCGCGGAGATGGCCTTCGCGGGGGGATTCGGCCTGAACATGTTCCTCGAGCAGGCGCCGGTGAAGCTGCTCACGGGCGAGACGGCGCTGCTCTTCTCGGAGACCCCGTCGCGGTTCCTCATCGAGGTGCGCGAGCGCGACTTCGGGAAGTTCGAGCGCGCGACGGAAGGGGTGCCGCGCGGCTGCGTCGGACAGGTGACGGCGACGGGGCGGCTGGAGGTCGTGGGCCGAGGGCGCGGGAAAGTCCTGGATGTTCCCATCGCAGAATTGAAAGAGGCCTGGAAGAGGCCGCTGGCATGGTGAAGGCCCTGGTGGTCCGGACGGCCGGAACGAACACCGACCTCGAGACCGTCGTCGCGTGCGAGAAGGCGGGATTCCGCGTCGATCTTCTCCACGTGAACCGGCTCGTCGAGCGTCCCGCCCTGTTCGGGGAGTACCAGCTCTTCATCGTCCCCGGGGGATTTTCTTACGGCGACGACCTGGGCTCGGGGCGCGTCTTCGCCAACGAGATTCGCCTGCGGCTGATGGAGCCGATCCGCGAGTTCGTCCGCGCGGGGAACCTCGTCCTGGGGATCTGCAACGGCTTCCAGGTGCTCGTGAAATCGGGCCTCCTGCCCGACCCGCTCGCGGAGGGGCCGCCCTCGGTGACCCTGACCTTCAACGACTCGGGCCGGTTCGAGGACCGCTGGGTGCGGTTGAAGGCGGTCCCGTCGAAGTGCGTCTGGGTCACGGCCGGTGATTTTCTGGAGACGGCCGTCACGCACGGGGAGGGCAAATTCGTGGCGCCCGCGGCGACGCTCGATCGTCTCGAAGCCGCGGGACAGGTGGTGCTCAAGTACGTCGACGCCTCGGGAGCGGAGACGGGATTCCCGATCAATCCCAACGGCTCGCTCCGGAACATCGCGGGGATCTGCGACCCCACGGGGCGGGTCCTCGGCCTGATGCCCCATCCGGAAAAGCACCTCGACTGGACGAACCATCCCCGCTGGACGCGGAAGGCGCCGCGCGATCCGGACGGGCTCCGCCTATTCCGCGTCGCGTTCGAGCGCCTGTCGCGATGACGCCGGTCTTCCTCCTGGGGCCGACCGCTTCGGGGAAGCACCAGGCGGCCCTCCTCCTGGCCCGGAAGCTGGACGCCGAGATCATCTCCGTCGACTCGATGAAGGTCTACCGGGGGATGGATATCGGGACGGCGAAGCCCGGCCGCGAGGAGCTCGCGCGGGCGCCGCATCATCTCATCGACATCTGCGATCCGTCGGAGACGTACAGCGCGGGCCGATTCGTGCGCGACGCCGAGGGGGCGCGGCGGGGGATCGAGGCGCGCGGGAAGGGGGCGCTCTTCGTCGGCGGAACGTCGCTCTATTACAAGGCGTACCGGTACGGAATGTTCGAGGGGCCGCCGGCCGATCCGGTGCTGCGGGACGAGCTCATCGCCGAGGGACCCGCGGCGCTCCACGCGGAGCTGTCGCGCGTCGACCCGACGGCCGCCAAACGCATCCACCCGAACGATCTCAAGCGGCTCGTCCGGGCCGTGGAGGTTTTCCGCAAGACCGGCGAACCGATCAGCTCGCGCCAGTCGCAATTCGACCGTCCGAAGGGCGAGGCGCGCGTCTTCATCCTCCGGCGGGCGGATCTCGCGGGGCGCGTGGAGGCGCGGGCGGCGCGCATG
>DATHFI010000008.1:0-3075 GCA_035490275.1 Planctomycetota bacterium | reverse complement strand
TCACGACGCCGTTGTCAACCACGAAATTGAAAAGAGGCCGGATCAGGTTGTCGATGGTCCCGCTGATGATCCAGAAGGTGCCGGCCCCTATCACCACCCCGCCGGCGGTTGCAAACGCGGGGGACTTCATCATCGCTTTCGGGTCGAACGCCATGGTGTCAACCTCCAAAAAGAGTTTGAGGACCCCATTCCGTTCACGCCGTCGCGACTTCCGGAACCCCCTCCAGAACGCGTGTGATGATCTGGTCGGCCCGCACGCCCTCCGCCTCGGCCTCGAAATTCAGGATGAGGCGGTGGCGAAGGGCGGGGTAGGCGGCCTCCCGCAGGTCGCCGAAGGACACATTGTACCTTCCCTTGATGAGCGCGAGGATTTTTCCCGCTAAAACAAGCGATTGCACCCCGCGGGGGCTCGATCCGTACCGCAGGTACTTGCGCGCCAGCTCGCTGCCCCCTTCGTTCGGGTGGGTGGCCATGACGAGGCGCGCCGCGAACTCCTTCACGTGCGAGGCGATGGGCACCTCGCGCGCCAGGGCCCGCATCTCCAGGATCTCGGCGCCGCTCATGACCGGCTCGATCCGCGGCGGCTCCGCCCCCGTCGTCCGGTCGATCACCTCGACGAGCCCCTTGAGGTCGGGCTGCTTGACCTCGATCTTGAAGAAGAACCGGTCGATCTGGGCCTCGGGCAGCGGGTAGGTGCCTTCCATCTCGATCGGATTCTGCGTCGCCAGGACGAAGAAGGGGTCGTCGAGGGGATACCGCTGGCCGCTGACGGTGACCGCCCGCTCCTGCATCGCCTCGAGGAGCGCCGACTGGGTCTTCGGGGTGGCGCGGTTGATCTCGTCCGCGAGGATGACGTTCCCGAAGATGGGGCCCTTCTGGAACTGGAAGGACTTCCGCCCCGACGGGTCCTCGACGACGATGTTCGTCCCCAGGATGTCGGCGGGCATAAGGTCGGGCGTGAACTGGATGCGCGAGAACTTGAGGCTCAGGCACTGGCTGATGGTGCGGACGAGCAGGGTCTTGCCCAGGCCGGGGACGCCTTCGAGGAGCGCGTGGCCGCCCGCGAGGATCGTGATGATCGCCTGGGAGACGACCTCGTCATGTCCCACGATCGCCTTGGCGATCTCCTTCCGGAGCCGGGCGATCCCGTCGCGGAACTTCTTCGCCTGTTCCTCGACGCTCATGGTTCCCTAGGGTATGCGAGCGGTGGGTTTTGCGCAATGGGGACGGAATTAGGAATCAAGAATCAGGAATCAGGAATGAGGAATCTGCATTCCTAATTCTTGATTCTTGATTCCAGTCTTAATACTGCTTCCTCAACCGTGAGCTCGGGATTCCCATCTCCTCGCGGTACTTCGCGACGGTGCGGCGGGCGGCGGCGATGTTCTGCTGCTTGAGGATCTTGACGATCTCGAGGTCCGAGAGGGGCTTGCGGCGGTCCTCGGCGTCGACGATCTCGCGGATCTTCTCCATGAGGGCGAGGCGCGTCCGGTCCTCGGGCTCCGCGGACGGGGTCCCTCCGATCGGGGGGAAGGGGGCGGGGGCCTGCTTCGGCGCCGCGGTGGCGAAGAAGAACTTCATCGGGAAGATCCCGCGCGGGGTCTCGATCCACTTGCCCGAGATGGCCCGGCTCACGGTCGAATTGTGGATCCCGAGGACGTCGGCCACCTCCTGCATCTTGAGCGGCTTCAGGTGCTCGCTCCCCTGCTCGAAGAACTCCATCTGGTGCTTCAGGATCTCCCCCGTGATCCTCTGGATCGTCTGGCGGCGCTGCTCGATGGCGCTGATGAGCTTCCGGCCCGCGTCGATCTTGCGCCGGATGTACTCCTTCTCCGGCTTGCCCAGCGCCTTGTCCTTCAGCATCTCCTGGTAGTTCCGGTTGATGGAGAGGGGCGGCAGCCACGAGTCCTCGATCACGATCTCGTAGGCGCCGTCGACGCGCCGGATGATCACCTCGGGGAAGACGCGCGGGGCGTTCTCGGTGGCGAAGTTGGTCCCCGGCTTCGGGTTCAGCTTCTGGATCTCCCCGATCAGGATCTTCAGGTCCTCCATGACGACGTTCGGATCGGGGGGCTTGGGGTAGCCGAAGTCTGCGATCGCCTGCGGATCGGCCGTGATGTCCCGCGCGATCTTGGGGAGCCGGTTGTGACCGATGTCCTCGAGGTGGCGCTCGATGAGCCGCCGCTTCGCCGCGTAGCCGGTATCGGATTCGTCGAGCTGGAGGAGGAGGCATTCCCGGGTGTCGCGCGCGCCGACGCCGATGGGCTCCATCTTCTGGAGGAAGGAAAGGGCCGCCTCGAGCCGGACCCGCGCGGTTTCGGCCGGGACGCGCCGCAGCTCCTCGGGGAGGTTCTGGGCGATCTCCTCGAGGGACGAGGCGAGGTATCCGATGTCGTTCAGGTAGTTGATCAGGTGCTCGAGGTAGGGCTTGAGCTCCGGGTCGAGCTCGAGGATGGCGATCTGGGTGCGGAGATGGTCGCGCAGGGTCGCCTCGGGCGCCCCGGTGCTCTGGAGCAGCTCCATGCGCCGGTCGGCGTCCTCGGAGGTGGACCCCGAGGAATGGCCCCGGCGCTCGGACTGGAGCCACTCGTCCTCGATGGACTCGAGAAACTCGCGCTGGCCCTCCTCGGTGGCGGTTTCGGGGGCGGCGGGCTTCTCGGCGGTGGGCGCCTCGGCGGGGCGCTCCTCGAGCTCGGTGGCGATTTCGAGGGTGGGGTTGGCCTGGAGTTCCTCGTCGATGGCCTGCCGGAGCTCCAGGATCGGTTTCTGGAGGAGCTCCAGGTTCTGCAGCATCTGCTGGGAGAGCTGGAGCCTTTGCTCCAAACGATGCTGGAGATGTACTTCCATCTTCATGCGATCATGTCACCTGCGATTCTGGATTCTCGATTTTGGATTCTCGGACCGAGAATCGAGAATCAAGAATCAAGAATCGCTTGTTGTCTCCTCAAAGCTTGCGTCGCTCTTTGATCGCGTCCGCGACGCTGGCCCGGCTCGCGTACTCGAGGCTCGATCCCGCGGGGAGGCCGCGCGCGATGCGCGTGATCTTCACGCCGGTCGGTTCGAGCGCCTGCTGGA
>DATHFI010000007.1:0-4146 GCA_035490275.1 Planctomycetota bacterium | reverse complement strand
CATGCGCGCCTTCCGGGGCTTCGCCCAGTTCCAGCGGGGATCGAACTTCAAGGCGTGGCTCTTCCGGATCCTGACGAACGTCTTCCTGAACGACTACCGGCGGAAGTCGCGCGAGCCGCAGACCGCCGATTTTTCCGAAGCCGAACCCGCCGACCATTCCGCCGGGAGCCCCGCCATCCGCGCGGAGGAGATCGAGGCGATCCGGACCCACCTCGGCGACGAACTCTCCCGCGCGCTCGACCGGCTCCCCTCCGATTTCCGGCTTCCCTTCCTCCTCTCCACGTTCGAGGGCTTCTCGTACAAGGAGATCGCGGAGATCCTGGAGATCCCGATCGGGACCGTGATGAGCCGGCTTTTCCGCGCCCGCCGGATGCTGAGGAGCGAGCTCTTGGAATATGCGAGGGCTTCCGGGTATTTAAAGGACCAGAAACCCTCATGAACTGCCGGGACACGCGCGATCGCCTCGAACGGTACCTCGACGGCGAGCTCGAGATGGAAGCGAACCTGGAGGTGGTCGGCCACCTCGAGGCGTGCTCGGGGTGCGCCTCCGTCTTCGAGGGGGAGCGAAAATTCCTCGACGAGATCCGGCGCCATGGCGAGGGGCCCCCGGCCCCGGCGCCTTTGCGCGGCCGGATCGAGCGGGCGATCGCGGGGGACGCGAGCCCGGCCCGGCCCTGGCCTTTCGCGCGCGCCTTCATTCCGGCCGCCGCCGCCGCGATCCTCGTGGCGCTCTTCGTCTCGGTCTTCTCGGTCGGGACGGCCGCGGCGAGTCCCGACTCCATCGCGCACCAGGCCGTCGCGTGGCACGACGGGCGATCCGCGGCGGTGGTCCCGCTCTCCTCCGGCCCGGAGCTGGCGAGTTACTTCAGCTCCAAGGGGAGCAAGTCCTGCCTCCACGAGAAACTCGTCACCGCCGCGATGAATTACGGTTACCAGTCGGGGTGCGTCGAGAAGTCGGGGCCCGCCGGCGACGTGACCTGCTGGTGGACCGCGGCGTGCCCGAAGTCGGGATGCCGCATGACCCACGCGTGCTTCAAGGCGCCCCCGGGGCTCGACCGGGTCTGGCCTCCCGGCCAGGGGCTTCGCACCATCCCCGTCGGCAATCGCACGGTGATCATGGGTCACGGCAACGGAATGGTCTGCCTCTTCGTGATGGACAACCGCGGCGAGGCGGACCGGCTGACCCTCGCGATCAACACGCCCCGCGACTGACCCGCGCCGTTCTCGACCCAAGAAAAAACCCCGGCCCGCGCGGACCAGGGTTTTTCCGAATTTGGGAAAGAATCTGCTACTCGTCGGCCGGGGTCTTCCCTCCGCGCCGGGTGTTCACCCGCCGCACCTTCTCCACGTCGAGCCGCTGGACCGACGTCAGGTCGGCGTTCCCCAGCGCCTCGCCGGCGGCCGACTCGATGTCCAGGTCCCCGTCCATGAGCTGCTTCTTCAGGTTCTCGAAGACCTCCTTCGAGGGGGCCATCCGGACCTGCTGGAAGATCTGCGCCAGCGCCCGCGCGAACTGCAGGCGCGCGGCCTTCTGCCCCTTCGCCTGCTCCGCGTCGTCCGCCTTCACGGCGAGGGCCTTCGCGAGCACGTCGACGGCGCGCTGATCGCCGAACCGGCCCAGCGCCCGGGCCGCCGCCACCCGGATCGGGTCGGCGCGCATCACGGTCGGGTCGACCGTCTTGATGAGCGCGTCTACGGCCTCGCGGACCTCGAGGTGCGTGTTCGCGGGGTCGATCGAGGCGAGGGTCTCGGCCGCCGCGAGCGCCAGCGTGTCGGCCCGGTCCTTCGAGTCCTTCTGCGCCTCGGGGGTCGAGAAGAGCTTCTCGAAGAGGCCGCGCCACTCGATCAGCCCGGCGCTCTTCCCGATGAAGCCCTGGGCCGTCGACCCGAAGGCCGTCCTGGACTCCTCGATCTCCGCGGGGTTGTCGCCGAGGATGACCCGGGCCATCGAGCGCGTCCGCACGTCGTCGCGCAGGGTGTCGTAGACCGTTTCGATGATCCTCTTCCGGCTCGTGGGCTCTTCCTTGAAGTAGATCTGCCCGGCCACCTTGCGCTGGATGATGATGACGTCCTCCGTGGGGAACTGCTTGGCCTTGACCACGCCCTCGCCCCCGCTCCGAGCGATCACCGGGAAGACGTTCGCCTGGTTCAGGACCTTCGTCAGCGCGTTGATGTAGTTCCGGTCGTTGTCGTCCTGCACGTCGTAGATGACGAGCGCGACCCGCACGCCCGACTCGCCGAGCGCGTCGACGAGGTTCGGGATGACGAGCTGCTTGCCCAGCTTCTCCTCTTTCGGGGACAGGGCCACGTAGGCCTCGGCCGCGGCGTACCGCACCCGCTTGTCGTCGTGGGTCAGCGCGAGGATGAGCGACCCGCCGGGGGAGGCCGCGGCCTCGCCGCCCGCGGCGGGCAGGTCGCCCGCCGATCCCTCGGCTTTGAGCGTCTGGAGGATCTCCACCGCCACGCCCGCGTTCCCGTCCCGCAGGCAGCGCCCGAGCGCCTCGTACATGTTGGCCCGGCCGGCGACCTTGGCCAGCACCACGTTCCGGTCGGCGCCCTCGAGCATCTTCTTGAGCGACTCGAGGTGCTCGGGGAGGAATCCAGGGTCGTTGCCCTTCAGCGCCGCCTCCGCCGCGGCGATCCCGCCCTCGGCGTCGACCGCCTGCTGGAAGTGGACGCACACGAGGAGCGACCAGGGGCTCCAGCCCTCGCGCCGGTAGTCGGGATCGAGGGCGAGCGAGTCGTAGATCGCCTCCTCGGCGACCTGCTGCGCCCAGACGAACCGGGCGACCTCGCGCTCCTCGATGACATCCTTCTCCTCGTTCCAGTGCCAGACGAGCCACGCCCGGTTCCAGACGTGGACCGCCGCCGGGCTCTGGTTGTAGAGGTTCTCCGCGAGGTCGAGGTAATACTCCTTCGCTTCCTTCCACTTGTCCTCGGACTGGCGCGTGATCTTGATCAGCGCCTCGTGCGCGAGCTTCCGCACCTCGGGCGTCTCGTTGGGATTGGACTGGGACCGGCGGAGCGCCGGCACCGTCCGGTCGTCCTTGATGTTCCCGAGCACGACCGCCGCGTTCTGGCGCATCGTGGCGTTCTTCGAGTTGAGCGCCTCGGCGACGGCCAGGCTCACGTCCGTCCCCATCTCCGTGAGGGTCAGGATCACGCGCGAGAGGAAGAGGTCCGCCTGCGCATGGCCCAGGTAGGGCACGAGGAACCGCGCCGCGTAGGGGCCGATGTTCTTCAGGTGCCAGCGGGCGCTCTGCTGTACGGCCAAGTCGTTGTCCCGGAGGTCCTCGATGTACTTCTCGATGACCGCCTTGCCCTTCCGGATGCGTTCCATGGCCGGACCGGAGAGCTCGAAGAGCCGGTAGCCGACGTTCCGCATGTTCTCGTCTTTCGCCGTCATCATCGAGGTCACCACGTCGGCGCCCGTCCGCTGGATGAACGCGTAGACGAGGTCGCTCGAGGGCTGCTTCTGGAAGGCCTGCTCGAACTTGGAGTACGATTCCGCGTACTTGCCCCGCTTGTAGAGGTCCATGCCCTCGTTGAAGAGCTTGCGTGCCTCGTCCTGGAGCCCTTCCTGCGCGCCCGCGAAGGGGGCGGCGAGGACGAGGGCGGCCGTCGAGGCGATCAGAAGGCGGGCGAGCATCAGTGGCTCCTTTCGATCTCCGGCTTGGGTCGGCACGGGGGGCGCCCCCCGGTTCTACGGAATCCCTTACAAGCCCCGGACGTAAGCAGGAAGGCTAATCCCTGCGCGAAATGCTGTCAAACTATTGGCGAAGCGGGAGCTGCGAGCTCCCAGCTTCGGGCTTCGAGCCCCGCGACGGTCTCACCGGGAATGGGTGCCGCATCCGCGAATGGGGCTCTGGCTCGAAGCTCGAAGCTTGAAGCTAGAAGCAGGCCCGGAGTCACAGTGTCTCGATGGACTCCGTCGCCAGGACGTCGTCGTAGGTCTGACGGCGCGTGACGAGCCGCGCGGCGGCGCCCGAAACCAGCACCTCCGCCGGCCGGGGAAAGGTGTTGTAGTTCGACGACATGACGTACCCGTAGGCGCCCGCCGAGAAGACGGACAGAAGGTCCCCCCGCTTCACGGGCGGAAGCCGCCGGTCTTTCGCGAGGAAGTCGCCGCTCTCGCAGATCGGGCCC
>DATHFI010000006.1:0-6413 GCA_035490275.1 Planctomycetota bacterium | reverse complement strand
CCGCTCCTGGGGGGCTTCGTGGGGGAGGCGCTGATCCGGCTTGGAGTGCCGGCGGCCCCGGAACTTTTCGTGCCCACGCGGCGGATGGAAGAGGACCCTTCGGCGCCGCGCCTTGACGCCGCGACCGTGAGGGCGGCACGGAAGTCGCTGGAGGCGGAGGACGCCGACCGTCAGCTCGCGGGCGCCCGGCTTCTCCTTTCAGAAGATCCCGCACCGGCGCTCCGGACCCTCCGCCGGCTCGCCCGGCGCGAGGACTCCATCGGGGCCGAGGCCCTGCGGCTCCTCGCCTCGACGGGGGATCCCGACATCCTCCGCGATATCCTCCCCGGACTTCCGGGGCTTCCGCCCCTCGAGCAGGCGGTCGTCGCGCGATTCGCGGCGCGGACCGAGGATCCCTCGCTCGCGGAGGGGCTGAGGCCGCTCCTCTCCAGCCCCAGCCTCCTGGTCCGCCTCGAGGCGATCGAGGCCCATGTCCGGTGCAGCGCCGGCATGGACCTGCGGGACCTGCGATCCCTCGCGAGGAGGGGCCACGAGTTCGACCGCGCGCTCATCCTCGCGGCCGTGGCCGGCGGGGAAGGGACCAAGGGCGAGCGTTCGGCCAAAGGCGCGGTCCGGGCGGCTCCAAGAATCGTGCTGGAGGAGATTCCGCTCCGGCATGGTCGGCTCACCGTGCGCCACACCCTGGGCCACCTCCGGTCGCGCATCGGCGCGCTCCGGTTTCTCCAATCGCTCGACCGCGCCTTCGACGATCGCTCGCGGCTCGAATCGACCGTCGATGTCACGGGACCCGACCCGCTGCTCGGCGGAGTCCTGGACCGGGTCCGGGCGTGCGGGATCCGCGTCGAGCTCGGCGCGGGCGTCGATCCCGGCCGGCCGGTGAAGGCGGGCGGCGACGGACCCTCCGACGTGCCCCTGTACGCGATGGTCGAGCGGGCCATCCGCGCTTCGGAGGGGGGGCTCGCCGTCACGGCGGCGCGGAACACCCTGCGCTTCCACCGCCGTCGGGGCGCGCTGTGAAGCGCGTCCTCGGCTGGACGGCTTTTTCCGCCGGCGTCCTCCTGGTCGTCGTTCTCTGGCTCTGCCTCGGCATCGCCGCGGCCATCGGGCGCCCCGGGCCGATCGAGTACGGCAACCGGCGGATGCCCGAGAACGGGAAAGCGACGGCGCGCATCGCGGTTCTCGGCGACACCCAGAAAGGGCTGGCCGCCTTTGCCGCACTGCTGGAGATCGCGAAGAGGGAGGGCGTCGACCTCGCGGTTCACACCGGCGACCTCGTCAGTCACGCCGACGCGGGCCACTACGATCTCGCCCTCACGTGGGTCGAGCGGGCCCGACTGGGGGTCCCGTTCCTTGTGACGCCGGGAAACCACGACCTCAAGGGGAACGAGGGCCTCTTCCCCGACCGGATCGGCCCGCTCCAGCTGGCGTGCCGGTGGGGGCCCGTCGACATCGTGATCGTGAACAACTCCCTCGGCCCGCCGGACGAGGCGTCGGTGGAGCGCCTCCTCGCGGCGGCGAAGGGCCCCGTCCTGCTTTTCATGCATGTCCCGCCCTTCGAGGCGTCGAGCGAGACCTATATTCCAAAACCGGCATATAAAGGTTTCCTGGAGATGCTCCGGAAGCACCCGGTGCGGTACGTCTTCTGCGGCCACGCCCACACCTACCGCCGGATCGTCCACGAGGGGACCGTCTTCATCGCCAACGGGGTGGGAGGGGATTCCGACAGCTGGCAGTTCGACCAGAGGGCCTACGTCACGATCGTGGAGATCGCGCCGGAAGGGGCGACCGATCGGGCGATTTCGATTGAGCCCGTTGTCGGCCTCTGGGCGAACGTCGAGCACCTCGCCGTGGGCCACGTCGGCGAGGTCTTTTTCCGCCGATTCTGGGGCTTCCCGGGCCTCCTGCTCCTGATCGCGGCCCTGATCCTCGGATACCGGAAGCTGCGGAAAAAAGCGCCCGAAGTGACACAAACAATTGGGTTGCAATAAGATGAATTCCGCGAACCGCGGAGCGGGTGGGCGGTTAGAGCTTGTCGACGGGAGCACCCTTGATGAATTGCGGGGCGATTCGAAATAGCCTGCCGGCCTACCGGACGGGCGACCTCGACGAGCGAGATACGGTCGAGGTGGGTTCCCACCTGGCGAGTTGCCCCTCCTGCATGGCCGAAGCCCGCGACGAACAATCCCGACTTTCCCTCCTGAAATCGATCGACGAAATAACCCCGGGCCCCCGCGTATGGAATCGTCTGGACGCGGAAATCCGGGGCGCGGCGGTCCGGCCCACCCGGCGCCCGCTGTCCCTGGCCTTGAGAGTCACCGCCGCGGCGAGCATCCTCGCCGCGGCGTTTTCGTTCGCGTTCCTCGCGGCGACGCTCCGCCCGGCGCGCGTCGCCACGATCGCCTCCGCCGCGCCGGGCTCGCCCCTCGTCCCGGGCGACGCGATTTGCGCGAACGAACGGTTCGTCTCCCCCAGCTTCGCCCTCCTCTCCCTCCCCGACGTCGGAACCCTGAAGCTCAACCGCGATTCGGTCATCGTCTTCGAGTCCCCGAGGCGGGTGCGCCTCGAGCGCGGGGAGCTCTTCGCCGAAATCCTGCCCGGCGTCAGCGGGTTCGTGGTTGAAAGCGCGGACACGCGGGTGACGGTCCATGGAACGCGGTTCGGCGTCCGCCGCGACCCCGTCTCCACGGTCTACGTGGTCGACGGTCGGGTGGAAGTGACGGGCCCCTCAGGACGCTTCGCCCTGGTCGATCGACAGATGGCCGCCGGCGGCGGCCCCGCGCGGCCGCTCGAGGACGAGTCGCTGCGCTGGATCGCCGAGGGCGAACGACCCGCGCTGGCCCTGGTCGCGGAGACGAGACGAGGGCGAACGCTATCGAAGGGCGACGCGCTCGACCTGGAAGTCCGATTCGTCACCAATTCGCCCGCTCCCGTCCTCCTGCCTCCCCTCGACGAATTCCTTCCCCGGATCCAGCTGAAGATCACCGATGCCAACGGAAAGTCGTACCTCGCCCGGTTCGGCGCCTCGGCCCTCCAGCGCTCGGAGTTCCGCACGCGGGGGGCGAACGGCCCCATCCGGCTCGACGTCTCCACCCCGTGCGCGCTGGCCCTGCGCGTCGACCCCAAGTTCCTTCCGGGAGAGGGGCGTGTCCGACTGGCGGTGACCTTCCAGCCCGGAACGCCGCGGGGCGGCGATTTCTGGGACCGCGACCTCGAGTCCGACACCTTCGAGATCGAGGTACGCTGAATGGCGACCGCCTCGGGACCGCTCTCCGGCATTTCGAGCCGCCTCGACCACTTGCGGGGGCAGATCCGCCGCCTGTTCCTGATCGACGGGGTCTCCCGTCTCGCGGCGGGCCTCGTCGTTTTCGTGGCCGCCACCTTCGCCCTCGACTGGTCCTTCCACCTGCCGTCGCCCGTCCGGCTGGTCTTCCTCGCGGGCGGGGCCGCCGCACTGGTCTGGATCGCCCTCCGGCGGATCGTCTACCCGTTGAGCGTCGGCATTTCCGACGATGACCTGGCCCTGTTCGTGGAACGCCACTACCCCGAGCTGAACGACCGGCTCATCTCCGCGATCCAGCTCGCCCGGGCGGGCACGGGCGGCACGGAGGATCGCCTCGCCGGATTCAATTCGCCCGAACTCGTGGACGAACTGCTTCGGGACGCGACCCAGGCGAGCGCGGCGCTCGACTTCAATCGCGTCGTGGTCCGGCGCCACGTGATGAGAGTCGCCGCCTGGGCCGGCGCCGCCACCTTGATCCTCGCGGCCCTCGCGGTCGTCAAGTCCGACCTGGCCTGGATCTACGCCCAGCGCATCATCGGCCTCGGGGCGAAATGGAAACAACGGACCCAGCTTCGGGTCGAGGGCTTCGACCCCGTGACGCGCACCAAGACCTTCGCCCGGGGCGACGACATCACGATCGCCGTCCGCGCCGAGGGGTCGGATCCCGGGAAGGTGACATTCCTTTTCGACTTCAAGACCGGCGAGCACGGGGAGGAGAAGCGCGAGAAGGCCCAGAACCTCTACTACCTGCTCCAGCTCACCAACCTCTCCGGACCCTTCTCGTTCAAGGTGCGCGGGGGCGACGACGAAACGGAACTCTATTTCGTCGAGACGCAGAACCCGCCCGCCCTGGCGGATCAGCAGGCCTTCTTCGAATACCCGGAATACCTGGCCTTGGACAACACGCCCCCCGACCGGCCCGAGCAGCTGGGCAACCTGCAGGTGCCCCTCGGGACCCGCGTCCGCCTCGCGGCGACGGCCAACGAGGACCTCGCCTCGGCGAAACTCATCGTCGGGCCCCGGGGCCGGGAGAAGGAGACCGACCTCGTCCTCGAGAAGGACAAGGAGGGCCGCCCCCGGCGCATCACGGGCGGGTTCCCGGTCGACGAGCCCTCGCTCGATTACGAGGTCCGGCTGAGGGCCGCCAATTCGCTCGAGAACCGCGACGCCTTTCGCTACTCCGTGCGCGGCCTTCCCGACCTGAAGCCCGCGATCCAGGTCTTCGAGCCCCCCGGCGACGAGAACATCACCGACGTCTGCCGCCGCCCCGTCGAGGTGATCACGACCGACGACTACGGCGTCGCCGGGATCTCGATGGAGGTCCGGGTCGTCGGGCCCCGGACGACGGAGTGGAAGGAGACGCCCTTCGGGCCCGACCACAACCGGCCGCGCGAATACGACCCCCGCGGGAAAAAGGTCCGCTCGACCCACATCCTCGACGCGCCGGCGCTCGGGGTGAAGGAGGGCGAGTTCGTCGAGCTTCGGTTCGTGGCGAAGGACTACCGCGTGCCGGACGCGAATGCGACGACCTCCCGCACCTACCGGTTCTCGGTCGTCTCGGTTTCGGCGCTCGAGAAGGAGCTCCAGGCGGCCATCGACAAGATCAAGCTGGGCCTGCAGTCCCAGGAGACGGCGCAGCGGACCGGGCGCGATCGCGCCACCGCGACCGAGAAGAAGTTCAGCGCCCTCGAAAAGCTCAACCCGGAACAGCAGGGCGAGGTGCGCGGGCTCTCCTTCCACCAGCAGGCGATCACGGAAAAACTGTCCGTCGCGTGGCGCGACGTCGACCGGGTCCGCCAGCGCGGCCTCTGGAACGGCGTCTTCGACGAGCGCTCCGCGGCGGCCCTCGAGGGCGCCGTGACGGCCCTGAAGGCGGTCGCCCCCGGGCCGGGCGAGGCCTCGGCGACGGCCGCGTCGCCGGTCGCGGGAACGCTCCTCGTCTCCGCCGCCCGCGCCGCCAGGACCGAGCGCCTGCCCCTGTTCGGGCGCATCCAGTCCCTCCAGCTCGAGGTGCTCGACGCCATCGCCGCCGCGCGGCGCCACCTCGACCACTGGGCCAACCTGCAGGAAATCATCAGCCTCGTCCGCGAGACCAAGAGGATCGTCGAGGAAGCCCAGAAGGAAATGGGCGCGCCGGAAAAGAAGTAGTCGCCCGCGGGGCGCTATTGGAGGAAGTGGTCATGATGCGGAATCGATTCAGCCGGGTCGGGCTCGCCCTGGCCGCGCTCCTCGTCTTCGCGCCGGCCATCGCCGCGCAGCAGGACGGCGACAAGCAGGCGCCGAAGAAGATCCTCGCGGCCAAGGACCTCGTCCAGCAGATCCAGTCGCGCGGCGGCATGCTCGTCGAGCGGCTCCGGGAGAAATCACCCCAGATCGCCGAGCGCCTCCAGAAGGCCCTCCTGCTCATCAACGAGGAGACCGTCCGCGAGAAGCTCGACGAGGTCCTCGCCGAACTGCAGAAGAACAACCCCGACAACGCGGCCAACAGCGCCGACCAGGTCGTCAAGTCGCTCGAGAAGATCCTCGCCATCCTCGAGGATCGGGAAAGCACGGTGGAAAAGGACAAGCAGCGCAAGGCGCTCGAGGAGCTCAAGAAGGACCTCGACGAGGTCATCAAGAAGCAGGAAGAGGTCATCAAGGAAACCTCGAAAGTCGACAAGGACCGCGGCAAGGACTACCAGAAGGTCCTCGAAGACATCGACAAGCTCCACGCCGAGCAGAAGAAGCTGCTGGAAAAAACCGAGGAGGGCCCGCCCCGCGAGCTCATGCAGCAGCTCGACGACATGGTCAAGGAGATCGACAAGCTGAAGAAGGAGCAGGAGGAGGCTTTCCAGGCCGCCGAGAAGGCCAAGAGCCCGGACCTGCGCGCCGTCGGCGAGATGGCCCGCCGCCTCGACGATCTCATGAAGCGACAGGAGGCGGTCCGCAAGGATACCGCCAAGGCCGACCGCCGCCGCACCGGACTCGACCAGGCCCTGAAGGACCTCGACAAGGTGCTCGATCGTCAGAAGAAGGCGCTCGACGCCACCAGGAAGATCGCCGCCGCGCCCGACGCCGCCAAGGTCAAGGGCCTCGAGAAGGAGCAGGCGGACATCGGCGAGGAGACCTGGAAGATCGGGCACGAGCTCCACGA
>DATHFI010000005.1:0-2642 GCA_035490275.1 Planctomycetota bacterium | reverse complement strand
CTCCAGGTCCCCGAGTACCAGACGGTCCGATTCGAATTCCGGGACCGGGCCTCGGCTCCCGGCTCCCCCGGCTGGTACATCACGCGGGTCAACAAGGAGGACTGGAACGAACGGGCGGACGATTCCTCCGTGAGCCGCCTCATTTCGGGCCTCAAGAACCTGGCGGCCGAGGAGTTCATGGAGGGCGCGAAATCCGAGGACTGCGGCCTGGATTCTCCGACCGCGGTATGCCGCCTCGACATTCTGCAGCCGCCTTCGAACGACACCAAGGAACTGGTCGTGGAGATCGGCAAGGTCGAGGAGAAGGGGTCGCGCAAGCTCGGCTACCTTCGCATCGACCGGGGAGCGGAGGTCGTGGCCGTCAACGGCACGACCCTCGAGCGCCTGCCGACGGAGCGAAAGGAGTTCATCGCGCGGGATCTCTTCGATTTCGGACCCAACGCCATCGACACGATCGAGATGGTGACCGGCACCGGGCACCGCGTCGTGCTCCGCAAGACGGAGAGGGAGGAGCAGCGGGGGCCGGAGACGGTGAAAGTCCCCACGTTCCTGGTGGACGTGCCCGCCAATTACCCCGTCGAAAAGAACGCCGTGGACGACTTCGTGGCCGCGATGCTCCGGGCGACCCTGTCCGACGTCCTCGGCCCCCAGCCCGACTTGAAGGTCTTCGGGCTCGACAAGCCCGCGCTGGTGCTGACGTTCAAGCTCAAGTCGAAAACGGGGGAGCCGTCCGAACGGGTCTACCGGTTCGGGTTTCCAGGGGAATCGCCGATCGCCTATCTGCTTAAGCCCGGCAGCAAGGAGATCTACCAGGTCTCCGAGGAGATCTGGGGCCGCCTGGACCGGGGCGACCTGAATTTCCGTCAGTTCACGATGTTCAACATCCCGCGTGACCAGATCGTGGGAATGTCGTTCGAATACCTCTCGGACCAGCTCAGCGCGAATCCCGTGCGGTATTCCATCCGCAAGGGCGAAGCCGGCGCCTGGGAATTCGACGATCCCGAGCTCAAGCGCCAGGGCCTGAAGGTCGACCCGGCGCGGATGGACCCGATACTCGCCCAGCTCAACTACGTCAAGGCGGACGCCTTCAAGGGACGCAATCCCAGGATCGCGGAGTACTACCACCTGGACGGACCCAAGTGGCAGGGGCGGCTCGTCATCCGCTATGCCGATCCCGCGAACCCTTCGAAACCCTCGGAGAAGGTGTTCCGCTTGAGCCGTTCCTTTCCCGACGCGACCGGGAGGGTCCGGTATTACTACGCCCGGGTCGAGGCGCCCCCCGGGGACACCAATCCCTCCTCCGACGCCACGATCATTTTCCGAATCCGCACCGAGCTCGTGGAACTCCTCCGCCAGGGGGCGGTCTACGAGAAAAAAGGCGATTAGGAAGCTTCAAGCTTCGAGCTTCGAGCTTCAAGCCAGGTTTGGGCTGGCGTCCTTTCGCGAATGCGATACCAAAATCCGCGTGAAACCGTCGCCCGGCTCGAAGCTTGAAGCTCGAAGCTTGAAGCTGGCCTCCCAAAGTGCTAAACCCTAGGTCCCTCACCTATGGACCTTAACGAAATCCGCCGGATCCTCGCGCTGATGGACCAGAACAAGCTCGTGGAGTTCGAGTACGAGGAAGAGGGGAAGAAGATCCGGCTGCGCAGGGCGGACGACCGACCCTCCGGGGCGGTGACCGCCTTGGCGTCCCTTCCGGCGACCCCCGCGCCTGCGGCGTCGGCCCACGGGGCCCCGGCCGCGCCCCCGGCGCCCGAAAAGGCGGCGAACGTCCTCGAGTACAAGTCGCCCCTCGTGGGGACCTTCTTCCGGTCGCCGAAGCCCGACGCGGAGGCCTTCGTCAACGTCGGGGACGAGGTCGCCCCCGACCGGGTCCTCTGCATCATCGAGGCGATGAAGGTCATGAACGAGATCAAGGCGGAGATCACCGGAGTGGTCCGGGAAATCCTCGTCAAAAACGGCCAGGCCGTCGAGTTCGGCGAGGTGCTCTTTCTGATCGAAAAGCGCTGACGAAACGGCCGCTTCCCAGCTTCAACGGACCAACTTATTGACCGAGAAGCCGTCAGCAGTCAGCGATCAGCTCTCATGCGGAATCTCCGGCTGAAAGCTGAATGCTGAGCGCTGATCGCTGAAAAATGTTCTCAAGGATTCTTGTCGCCAACCGGGGTGAAATCGCCCTTCGGGTCATCCGCGCCTGCCGGGAGATGGGGATCGAGGTCGTCGCCGTCTACTCCGAGGCGGACCGGGGCGCCCACTACCTCAAGCAGGCCGATTTCGCGATCTGCATCGGCCCGGGGCCCGCCGCCAAGAGCTACCTCGACATCTCCCGCATCCTGAGCGCCGCCGAGGTGACCGACGTCGACGCCATCCACCCCGGCTACGGCTTCCTTTCCGAGAACCCCCATTTCGCCGAAGTCTGCACGAGCTGCAACATCAAGTTCATCGGCCCCACCGCCGAGGCGTCGCGCCAGACCGGGGACAAGGTGATGGCCAAGGACCTGGCCCGTCGGCTCCGCATCCCGACCGTCCCCGGGTCGGACCAGGCCGTCCGCGACGACAAGGAGGCCAAGGACATCGCCCACCGGATCGGCTACCCCGTGATCATCAAGGCCGCAGGCGGCGGGGGCGGCCGCGGGATGCGG
>DATHFI010000004.1:0-12904 GCA_035490275.1 Planctomycetota bacterium | reverse complement strand
CCCCCGCCTCGCGCTGTCGCGGTCGGAAACGACGCAGGAGCCTGGTTTCCGCGACGGCGCGGGCGCGCTCGATCTGTGGATGGGTCCTTCCTCCGGAAAGCGCGGCGTAGTCGGCGGCGGCGACGTCCAGGGCCCGTCTTTCCCCGAGCGCCCGCCCCGTCCTCCGAAGTCCGCGAGCCAGGTCGCGCAGGGGAAGGGTGGGGGCGATCTGGCGCGCCAGCGTGCAGGCCGCTCTCATCCGCCGCGTCAAAACCCGCAGCCGGTGAATGGCCTCCTCGCTCCTCGGGGCCCGGGCCAGCCGGTCGTAGAGCGCGCCCTGCCGGAGCAATCGGGTCCCGAGCCGCCGCAGGCCGGGATCCGTGGTGACGTCCGATTCCGCGATCATGGCTCTGGCCGGCGATGATATAAGGAGAACGAGCGAACCCGGATGTATTTTCAATCGGGCGCCTTTCATGGAACTCTCCCCCTACGATCGCGAGCGGGTCGAGACGTGGTCCGCCGATTTCGCCGAAACGCCGGCGTTCGGCGCCCTCCCCCCCGCCGAAAAAGAGGCGGCTGTTTCCCTGGCCGCGGAATTCCTTCGCGCAGCCTGCGAAGCGGAAGGGTCCGGACCGGAAAATGTCGGCGAGGCCGGGTTCCGTGCGGCGATGCTCGATCGCATCCCTGCGCTCGACCTGCCGGAGGAGATCCGACCCCGGGCGCCCGAGATCCTCGCGACGTTTCTCGAGACGCTCCAGGCGCAAGGCCGGCTCTCCGGCGGCGCCGCGTTCGTGCGGGCGCTCGGTCCCGCGTACCTCGCGCGCTGCAAAGCCGGAGGCGGCGCGCGCACGCCGCCCGTGCGCCGGGGCACCCCGGCCATCGGGCGCAACGATCCGTGCCCGTGCGGGAGCGGCAAGAAGTTCAAGAAGTGTTGTGGCGAGTGAATTGGGACAGACTTCAGACATCAGACTTCAGACTTCAGTAGCTGTCGGCTACCGAGGTCTGAAGTCTGCAGTCTGAGGTCTGGCAAGGTTCCCGCATCCCCTCCAAACTCTTGCGGGTACATGATCACCGGGGCATGATGCTCCGGTCAATTTTCCGGAGCCATCCATGCGCCGCGCCCTTTTCCTGGTCCTTGTCGCCGGCTGCGCCACCGGCGGTGGAGGTGGAGGCGGAGGAGGAACCGCCGCCCCGCCCGCGCCGAAGGCCGTCCGGCAGTCCCTCGTCGAGACCATCCACGGCGAGAAGGTCGCCGATCCGTTCCGCGGCCTTGAAATCGGAACGGACCCCGCCGTGCAGGCGTGGACCGACGGGCAGAACGGGATCACCCGCCGGACGCTGGACGGCCGCTCCTCGCGCGCCGCCTTGCGCGCGCGACTCGAAAGCCTGGCGTCGATCGGCCGTGTCATGCAGCCTCGCGTCTTCGGCGGGCGCGTCTTCTATCAGAAACGCACCGGCATCGAAAACCAGCCCGCCCTCTGCGTCCGCGACGGATTTTCCGGCTCCAGCCGCCGGGTCGTCGACCCGAATTCCCTGTCCGCCGAGGGACTGGTGGCCCTCGACTGGTGGCAGCCCTCCCAGGACGGTTCGAGAATCGCCTACGGCATGTCGGAGCGGGGCACCGAACTGAGCACGCTTCGGATCAAGGAAGTGGAAACCGGCAAGATCCTGTCGGATGAGATTCCGCGCACCCGCGCCGCGTCCATTGCCTGGCTCCCCGACCAGAGCGGCTTTTATTACACGCAGTATCCCGCCCCGGGGACCGTTCCGAAGGACGAGGAGACCTACCATCGCCGCGTGCATTTTCACCAGATCGGCACGAGCCTGGAGGAGGATCGCCTCATCTTCGGCGACAACCGCGAGAAGGAGGACTGGCCGGAGCTGTCGCTCTCCCGCGACGGCCGCTGGCTCGTCGTCACGGTCCTGATGAACACCTGGACGAAGTGCGAAATCTTCGCCAAGGACCTCAAGGAGGGCGGCCGCTGGGTGCCCGTCGTCAAGGGAATCGACGCCAAGTTTTTCCCCGTGATCCATAACGACACGCTCTACGTGCTCACGAATTGGAAGGCTCCCAAATTCCGGATCATGTCGTGCGCGCCGACGGAGACCGACCCGGAGCAGTGGAAGGAGATCGTGCCGGAGGGCGAGGCGACGATCAGCTCCTTCGAGATCGTCGGCGGCCGCCTCGCGATCCTCGAGTTGCGCGACGCGACGTCGCGCCTCCGAACGGTCGCGCTGGACGGCTCGGGCGGCGCCGACATCGAACTTCCCGGTCTCGGAACCGTTGGAGAAATCCAGGCGGACCCGGATGGCAACTCCCTGGTTTTTGATTACCTGTCGTTCTTTTCACCTCCGTCGCTATTCAAGGTCGACGTGACCACCGGAATCCTGAAGGAATTCGAGCGGGTGGAGGGGATCGACACGACCCCGTACGAATCCTCGCAGGTCCGCTACACGTCCAAGGACGGCACGTCGATCCCGATGTTTCTCGTCCATAAGAAGGGGATCGCGCGAAACGGGAATCACCCGACGCTTCTGACGGGCTACGGCGGCTTCGGGCTCTCCCGGACGCCCTACTTCAGCTCCGCCATCATGATGTGGCTCGAAAAGGGGGGCGTCTTCGCGATGCCCAACTTGCGGGGAGGCGGCGAGTACGGCGAAGCGTGGCACAAGGCGGGGATGCTGGCGACCAAGCAGAACACCTTCGACGATTTCATCGCGGCGGCGGAATGGCTTGTGAAGGAGCAGGTGACCTCGCCCGCGAAGCTGGCCATCCTGGGAGGCTCGAACGGCGGACTGCTCGTGGGCGCCGCGCTGACCCAGCGTCCGGATCTCTTCCGGGCCGTCGTGTGCGACGTGCCGCTTCTCGACATGGTGCGCTTCCACAAGTTCCAGCTCGCCCGGCTCTGGATCAAGGAATACGGCGACCCGGACAAGGCCGAGGATTTCAAGTGGCTCTACGCCTACTCGCCGTACCACCGGGTGAAGGATGGGACGCCTTATCCCGCGGTGCTCCTCCGGACGGCGGAAGGGGACACGCGCGTGGATCCGATGCACGCGCGCAAGATGTGCGCCCGGCTCCTGGAAGCATCGACCTCCAAGCGCCCGATCCTGTTCTGGTGCGACAAGAATGCGGGCCACGGCGCCGGCAAGCCCCTGTCGAAGCAACTCGACGATCTCGCGGATGCCTACGCGTTCCTGACGTGGCAGCTTGGAATGGAGTAAACGTCGACAAGGAAGAATAACCGGGCCCCGGAAGCACGGAGCTGTTTGAGGAAACGAGCGATTCTCGATTCTTGGCCCTTCCAAGAATCCAAAATCGAGAATCAAGAATCGGTCTTTTCGGGCGTAACGGTGCGGCGTCGCGTGCTTTCGGGCTTCGGGAGCTCGCCCGCCGGCGGCGGGAGCTGGAACGCCCGCTCCGCCCCCTGCGCCAGTTCCTGGAATACCCGCTGGCTTGACAGCGATCCCCCGACCCGCGCGTAGGTCCCGTCCCGCCGCAGCACCCGCGCCTTGGCGTCGTCGAGAAGCGTCACGGCCAGGATCTCGTCGATGAGCCGCTGCTTCAGCGCCCGCTCCTCCACGGGGAAGGCGACCTCGACGCGCCGGTCGAAGTTGCGCGGCATCCAGTCGGCGCTTCCGAGGAATACCTCGGGGTTGCCGCCGTTCGCGTAGTAGAAGATCCGGCTGTGCTCGAGGTATCGCCCGACGATCGAGCGGACCCGGATCGTCTCGCTGACCTCGGGGATGCCCGGCCGCAGGCAGCAGATGCCCCGGACGATGAGCTCGATCGGGACGCCGGCCTGGGAAGCTCGGTACAGGGCCCGGATCACGGCCCCGTCGACCAGGGCGTTCATCTTGGCGATGATGCGCGCGTCGCGCCCCGCCTGCCGGTGGGCGATCTCCCGCTCGATCTTCTCGATGACCCACTCGCGCATTCCGTGGGGCGCCACGGCGATTTTCTGCCACTTGGGCGGGAGCGAATATCCCGTCATCATGTTGAAGAGCAGCGCCACCTCCTCGCCGATCCGGTCGTCGCACGTCATGAGCGCCAGGTCGGTGTACATCTTCGCCGTCGCCGGGTTGTAGTTGCCGGTTCCGAGGTGGACGTAGCGGCGGATCCGGTCGCCGTCGTTGCGGACGACCAGGATCACTTTGCAGTGCGTCTTGAGTCCCACGAGGCCGTACACGACATGCGCGCCGACGCGCTCCAGCTGGCGCGCCCACTCGATATTCGCCTCCTCGTCGAAGCGCGCCTTCAACTCCACGAGCGCCGTCACCTGCTTGTCCCGCTCGGCGGCGTGCGACAGCGCCGCCACCACGGGGGAGTTGCGCCCCGTGCGGTACAGGGTCTGCTTGATGGCGAGCACGTCGGGGTCCTTCGCCGCCTGCTGGACGAAATCGACGACGGTCTCGAATCCCTCGAAGGGGTGGTGCAGGAGCAGGTCGCCTTGCCGTATCAGGCTGAAGAGGTCTCCCTTGTGTTTCTGCAGGCGCTTCGGCGGTTGGGGCGTGGCGAGCTCGTCCCGGAGCGGCGCGTGGCCCGGGAGCCCCCACCACGTCCAGAACGAGGCGAGGTTCAGGGGCCCGTCGATCGCGAACACGTCGTTCGCCTCGAGCTCGAACCATCCCGTGAGAGCCCGGGAGAGGCCTTCCGAAACTCCCTTGCCGATCTCCAGCCGGACCGCCGCGCCGCGCTTCCGCTTCGAAAGCTCCGACTGGATCTGCTTGAGGAGGTCCTCGGAATCCTGGTCGGCGAGCTCGAAGTCCTGGTCGCGCGTGAGGCGGAATATCGTGTATTCCTGGACCGCGAATCCCTGGAAGATCTGCCCGAGGTGGGAGCCGATCAGCTCCTCGAGCAGGACGAACGAATCGCCTCCTTCCCCGGACGTGATGGGGACGAAGCGGGGAAGAATCGGGGGAACGGGAATGATGGCCAGGAAGGTTTCCGGAGCCCGGACTTTGCCGCGGGTCTTGGTCTTGAGGAAGACGCCGAGGTAGAGGGAGCGATTCTGGATGTGCGGAAAAGGATGGGCCGGGTCGATCGCCATCGGCGTGAGGACCGGCATCACCTTCTGCTGGAAGTAGGTCTCGAGGTCCGTCGCTTGGGCCGCGCTCACCTGGGAGACCGGCACGAGTTTCAGCACGGCCTTGCCGAGGCCCGGGAGGACCTCGTCGCGGAGGATCCGGTATTGTTCCCCGACCAGTTCGTGGATGCGCTTCGAGATGGCCTCGAGCACTTCGCGGGTCGTGAGCCCGTCGTTGGCCTCGGGGCTCGAGATCTCGCCGGGCTCCCGGTTGTTCAGGCCGGCGACCCGGACCATGTAAAACTCGTCCAGGTTTCCGCTGAAGATGGCGAGAAACTTGAGGCGCTCCAGGAGGGGGACGGAGGTGTCCTGGGCCTCCTCGAGGACCCGGGCGTTGAACTCGAGCCAGCTCAGCTCCCGGTTGATGAAAAGCTCGCGATCTTCCATTGTCTTTATCTTAACGGTTTTCGGTGGAGATGGGAGGGTCGTTAACCCTACCATAACCGCCCATGGAATGGATCCTGCTGGCGGTCGGGCTTGTCCTTGGAGGCGCCGTGGCTTGGATGCTGGCCGGCGCCCGGGGCGCGGCCCGCGCGGCCGCCGCCGAAGCCCGCGCCACGGAATTGCAGCGCGCGTTCGAGACGGCCGAACTCCGCTTGTCCAATTCGTTCCGAGCGCTCGCGGCCGACGCCCTCAAGTCGAACACGGAGGGCTTCCTGTTGCTGGCGAACGAGCGGCTCGGCGCGATCCAGAAGGAGGCGGAAAGCCACCTCGCGGTCCGTGCGCAGGAGATCAAGGACGTCCTTGAACCGGTCCGCGAGACGCTCGGCCGAGTCCATGACGGCCTCCAGATGATGGAGGGAATCCGTCAGGAAGCGTACAAGAACCTCACGCTGGAGGTTCAAAAGCTCCAGTCGGAGACGGGCAACCTCGTGACGGCGCTCCGGAAACCCGAGGTGCGCGGCCGGTGGGGCGAGATCCAGCTCAAGAAAGTCGTCGAGATCGCCGGCATGCTCGACCATTGCGACTTCATCGAGCAGGAGACGGCGGAAGAGGGACGTCTCCGGCCCGACCTGGTCGTGAAGCTCCCGGGGGGAAAGAACATCGTCGTCGACTCGAAGGTGCCGCTCATCGCGTACCTCGAGGCGCTGGAGCGCGTCCCGGGAGAGGGTCGGACCGCCAAGCTGAGGGAGCATGCCCAGCAGGTGAAGACCCACATGGTCAATCTCGGATCGAAGGCCTACTTCGCGAGATTCAGCCCCGCTCCGGAGTTCGTGGTCCTCTTCCTGCCGGGCGAGGCGTTTTTCAGCGCGGCGCTGGAGCATGACCCGACCCTTCTCGAGGAAGGGACAAACCGCAACGTGATCCTCGCGGCGCCGACGACGCTCATCGCCCTGCTGAAAGCGGTCTACTACGGCTGGCGGCAGGAGACGATCGCCGCCGACGCGCGGAAGATCGCGAACCTGGGGCGCGAGCTGCACGACCGGACCGCGACGATGACGGCGCACTTCGCGAAGCTGGGCGGATCGCTGGATGGCGCGGTCAAGGCGTTCAACGACACCCTCGGATCCTTCAAATCCCGCGTCCTACCGGCGGCCCGGGAACTGGGCGAGCTGGGCGTGTCGGGCCAGAAGGAGATCGTCGAGATCCTGAAAATCGACAAGGAGACTAATTCGGTCGGCGCTCCCCCCGAGGGATGATCCGCGCGCTCCTGTCTGTTAGAATATCGGGCCTACAGGAGACCCACATGAGCGCCCTTCCGGAAGTCAGCGACGCGACCTTCGAACAGCAGGTCGTCAAGAACCCCACGCCCACGATCGTCGATTTCTGGGCGGAGTGGTGAGGGGGCTGCCGCGCCATCGCTCCCGTGCTGGAGCAGCTCGCCAAGGACTACAACGGCAAGGTCAACATTGTCTCCATGAACGTGGACGTCAGTCCGGAGATCGCCTCGAACCTGGGCATCATGGCCATCCCGGCCTTGGTTTTCTATACGGGCGGCAAGGAAGTGGCCCGCCTCGCGGGACCGCCGAAGTCGAAGATTGTCGACGAGATCAAGCGGGTCTTCGGGGTGCCCCTGGAAGCTTCCCGCTGATCACCGCAGGAGGTCGAGGGCCGCGGCCGTCAGCGTGACGACGGCCGTCCGAAGCGCCGGCTCGGCCGCGGGCGCCCACCGGCTCGAGTGAAGCGGCGGGATCTCGCCTCCCATCCGCGCCGGATCGACCGCCCCCACCCAGTACTGAAGGCTCGGCGCTCCGAATCGCCGGCCGAACCGGCCGAAGTCCTCTCCCCCCATCACCGGCCCCGCGGACTTGACCCGATCCGCGCCGAGGAGCCGGCGGAAGACGCCCGACATCCGTTCGGCGAGCGCGGGGTCGTGGTACCCCGCGGGACAATACTCGGGATCGATCTTCATTTCGGGCGGCTTCGGCGACCCGTGCGCCGCGGCGATATTTTCCGAGAGGCGCCGGATCTCCACCAGGAGGCGCTCCCGCACGGCGTCTTCGTACGACCGCACGGTGAGCTGGAGCCTTGCCTCGGCCGGAATGATGTTGTGCTTCGTCCCGGCGTGGATCGAACCCACCGTCACCACGGCGGGCGTTCCCGGTTTGAGCTTGCGGCTCACGATCGTCTGGAGCGCCATCACGATTTCCGAGGCGATCACGATGGGATCGACCGCCTGCTCGGGCCGCGCCCCGTGGCCGCCCTTGCCGAAAACGGTGAGGTCGATCGTGTCCACGTTCGCGGTGGCCCACCCGGGGCAGATCCCCACCGACCCGGCCGGGAATTCATTCGAGTCGTGGATCGAAAGGCACCAGGAGGGCGCGGCGGAGCGCTTCACGACGGCGTCGAACGCGGGGTCTTCGATCATCCGCTTCGAGCCCGTTCCCACCTCCTCGGCGGGCTGGCCGATCAGGAGCACGGTTCCCGTCCACCGCACTTTGAGCTCGACCAGGCTTCGCGCGAGTCCGATCCCCGCCGCGAGATGAATGTCGTGACCGCAGGCATGCATGACCTCTCCCGTGGCGGCGTACGGCAGGCCCGTTTCCTCCTTCACGGGAAGGGCGTCCATGTCGATGCGCACGAGGAGCGTCGGCCCGGTGCCGTTCTTGAGGATCGCGGCCACCCCGGTCCGGCCGATCGCTTCGGTCACCTCCCAGCCCGCCTTGCGGACCTCCTCGGCGAACCGCGCGGCCGTCTTCACCTCTTGGTACGAAAGCTCCGGGTTCGCGTGGAATTGGCGGTAGAGCTCGACGAGCGAGGAGAGATGACGCTCCGCCGCGGAGGTGATTTCCACGTCGACCTGGCTTGGAGGGGATTGCACGCGAGGTTGCGGATCGGGGCCCGGACCGGGCGTCGGTGCGTGGGAACACGCCCCAAGACCCAGGATCAGGAATGAGACGGCCGTTCGAAAAATGAAGTTCACGCGCGGGAATGGTACCACCGGCGCGCGGCCTTGACCACCCGGAGGGGCGGTGCTAAAAGACACGTCCCATGGCCCAAGCCTCCGATGAAGCCCAGGACCCCCGCCAGGCCATGGATGACCAGCTCCAGAACATGGCGCAGGAGCTCCTGCGCACGGCGGACCTCGCCGCCCTGCTCGGCTGGTCGGAATTCGATTTCGAGATCGATCGCTTCGACCCCCGGCTCGACGACCTCGAGAGCGTCCTCGCGGGAGGCCGGGCGACCTCCGAGCAGCTCTCCGCGCTGCTCGCTCCGGCGATGGACAGCCAGGTGACGCTCCCCGTCCGACTCAAGCTTCTCCGGGAAGTCGAGCGACGGATCGCGGGCGAGGTGCGGCTCGACGTTCGAAGCCAGGGCATGACGGTCCTCAAGGCGCTCCATCACCTGACGCTTCGAGCCTCGTCGATCGGCCTCTTGTGGAAGCTCTACCCTCCGCAGGTCCTGAACCGCCTGCGGGAGCGGCGCCAGGAACTGGCGCGCGAGGAATCGGACCGGACCGCCGAGGAGGCCGCGCTCGAGGAACCGTTCCTCGCCGGACAGGGCGACCTGGCGACCGTGAAAAAACTGGCGCTGCCCGCGCTGGAACGGATCCTTTTCGGATGGGAGTCGACTCCCCCGGCGGATCCGGCGGTCGCCCACGAGCTCATCGCCGCGGTCGGCATGTATCCAGGCCGGCGGGCCGCGCGGGCTCTCGGAATGGTCCTGTGGGCCAAGGTGGACCCTTCGATCGAGGAAACCGCCCGCGCGGGACTCGCCTCGATGCCGGAGCCGGGACGCGAGATCGTCCGCCATCACCTGCTCTATCACGACCCGCCGCCGGAGGCGCGGCGGGCCCTTCTCACCGCCGCCATGGACTTGGGAGACGAGCGGCTCGTGCCCCTCGCGCTCGAGGACGCGTTCGGAGCCGGACCGTGGGCCATCCGCGGCGAGGGTGCCCAGCATGCGGCCTCGATCCTGGGGCCGGTCCTGCGCAGCGGCCGCGCTCTCGCGGTCCCCGTGGCGCTCCACGTGCTCTCGCAGCGGCCGCCGAAAGCCGACGTCCGGGCGGCGATCCTGAAGGCCTTCGATGCGAGCCCCCTCGCGGCCGCTTTTCAGGAGGGGCTGGTCCGGCTCGAGTCGGGCCGGCCCGTCGTGGTGCCCGCCGAGATGTCCCAGGAAGAATTCCTCGAGAAATACGGGACCTTCAAGGACCGGATGGCCCCCGCCGCATTCCAGGCGGAGGTCCGCCGCATGAGCGCGATCTGGGAGGAATGCTGGCACGAGTCGCTCGGGTGGCGCCGCCCCGCGGACGTCGCGGCCGAGTCGGGGCCGCGCGAAAAGGAGCTGCTGGGAAGGCTGGCGCGCGAAACCCGGGCCGCCCTCGGGCGTCTCGCGGGTCGCTCGCCCGTGGCCGAGCTGGAGCGCGAGTTCAAGGTGAAGTGGATGACGACGCCCCAGAACGACGTCTCCGGCCGGATTCCCCTGGCGATCGTCCTCGACGAACGGGCCGCGCGCCGCGGCGATCCCGAGGACGACCGCGTGGAGCGCGAAGAGGAGGCGGCCGAGCTCTACGCCCGGGCGCTCCGGGCCCACGAGGCCCGGATGGAGGAGGACGCCCGGCATTTCGCCAAGGCCGCCCTCCAGATTCGTCCCGACCACCCCTTCGCGAAGGATCTCCTCGAACGCCTCGACGCCGGCATCGGAGTTCCGGGGGTGGACGCGGCGGCCGAATCGTCCTCGGCTCCGCGGATCATCCTTCCGGGCTAGGCCGACGTGCTCGGTCCCACCGCGCCCGCCCGGCCCCTCGAGAAATCCGAATATCGGAGCCGGCTTCCCCGGCTTCAAGACAGGATCGCCGACCTTCAGACGCGCGTCCGGGACTCGGATCGATCGGTCCTCATCGTTCTCGAGGGCGCGGACGAATCGGGCAAGAGCACGATCGCATCCCGCCTCCTCGAGAAGCTCGATCCCCGCGGTTTCAAGGTGTGGCATACCTACGGGGCCGACGCCGGGGAGCTTCGTCACCCGTGGCTCCGGCGGTTCTGGATGCGCCTCCCGCGCCGGGGCGCGCTCGCCTGCTTCGACCGGTCGTGGTACGGGCGCGTGCTCGTCGAGAGCGTCGAAGGCATCGCGTCGAAATCGGAGGTGCGCCGCGCCTACGGGGAGATCGCCGCGTTCGAGCGGGCCCTCGTCGATGACGGGGCGGTCCTCCTGAAGATCCTGTTGAACCTCTCGAAGCGCGAACAGCGTCGCCGGTTCGAGGAGTGCGAGGACGACCCCAACCAGCGGTGGCGGATCCGGTCGGAGGATTGGCGGCGCCACCGGAAGCATCGGAAGTACGACGAGGCCTTCGCCGCGATGGTGAAGGAGACCTCCAAGTCCAGGGCCTCGTGGAAAGTGATTCCCGCGGACGACCGGCGTACCGCCGAGATTGCGGCGATGGAAGCGATCGCCGTCGGGGTGCGGAGGGGATTGAGATGACCGTGCTCGGACGGGTGGACCTGACGAAATCGCTCCCCGAAAAGGAGTACGAGGAGCGGATTCCCGCGCTGCAGGCGCGCCTGCACGAGCTCCACCGGAGATGCTGGAAGCGGGAGATCCCCTCCGTGGTGGTGTTCGAGGGCTGGGACGCCGCGGGCAAGGGGGGCGCGATCCGGCGCCTGACGCCGACGCTCGATCCGCGCGCGTTTGACGTCGTGCCGGTGGCGGCGCCGGCGGGCGAGGAGGCGACGCACCATTACCTGTGGCGGTTCTGGCGTTCGGTGCCTGAGGCGGGCCACCTGACGATCTTCGACCGGTCGTGGTACGGCCGGGTCCTTGTGGAGCGCGTGGAAGGATTCTGCGCGGAGTCCGAGTGGCGCCGGGCCTACCGGGAGATTGCGGATTTCGAGGAGCAGCTCGCGTCCTTCGGAACGATCCTCGTGAAGTTCTGGCTTCACATCTCCCGCGCGGAACAGCTCCGCCGATTCAAGGAGCGCGCGGCGGACCGCGCCAAGCGGTACAAGATCGGGCCCGAGGACTGGCGCAACCGCCGGAAGTGGGGGGCGTACACGGCCGCCGTCGAAGAAATGCTGGCCCGGACGGATCGACCCGGCGCTCCGTGGATCGTGGTGGAGGCGGAGGACAAGCGGTACGCCCGGATCAAGATCCTGGAGAGCGCCGCGGGGGCGTTGGAGCGGGGGCTCGACGGGCCCTCCCCGACGAAGCGGTTGAAGAAGGCGGAGCGGCGCCTGGGCCGGCTGGCCGAGGTGTGAGCGGGGAGCGACCTTGCCGGGCCGCGGCCGCAGGGATATCCTGACGGTCATGGCGATGGAAGCGCGGGAAGTCAAGGCGGCCATGGAGCGGCTTCGGGCCGCGGTGCGCGAGTCGGTCAAGGGTCCGGATCAGGGCAAGTTCCTGACCGTGATCGACGCCCTGCAGGGGGAGATCCTGTCGTCCTCGCAGGATTCCTCCGCCGTGAGGTCGCACCTGCAGCAGGTACGGGACACTTCGCGGCGGGTGCTGCGCGTGACGCCCCAGTCGATGGTCCGGATCCTGAAGGCCGTGGACGGCGTGGAAGGGGACCTGCAGAAGATCCTGGACGCCCTCGGTGGATCGTAAGGGCGCGCCCCTGATGCTCGACCCGTTCCATTTTTCGACCGAGGTCCGGGTCCGCCTCCCCGAAACCGACGCGTTCGGGATTGTCTTTCACGGCTACTTCTACACCTACTTCGACGTGGCCCGCATGGACTACATCCGGAACCTCGGTCTGATGGAGCACATCCGGCCGACGGGGGGCCTGACGAATACGATCGTGCACGCGAGCGCGGACTTCCGGTCTCCCGCGCGGTTCGACGACGTGCTGGTCGTGCAGGCCCGGATCTCCAGGTTCGGGAGGACGAGCTTCATGTTCGAGTTCGCGATCACGCACAAGGGCGAGAACCGCCTCGTGGCCGAGGGGCGGACGGTGCACGTGATCCTGGACGAAAAGTTGTGGCGGCCCCTGCCGGTCCCCGAGAGTTTCCGCGCCGTGGTGCGGAAGTTCGAGGGACCCCGGCTTGTCGAGGGAGGTCCTGAGCCCCGCGCTTGACTTCCCTCCGGAAGGGGCACTATAGTCCCAGCCGAATTCCCCCGCGGGCGGGAGTAGTTCAGTGGCTAGAACGTCTCGTTGCCAACGAGAAGGTCGCGGGTTCAAATCCCGTCTCCCGCTCCATGATCACTACCCGATCCCTGTTTGCGGATGCCTGCG
This sequence comes from Planctomycetota bacterium, assembly GCA_035490275.1. Classification (GTDB taxonomy): domain Bacteria; phylum Planctomycetota; class MHYJ01; order MHYJ01; family JACPRB01; genus DASRJF01. Next base: position 229 of record DATHFI010000004.1, on the reverse strand, counting down.
GATGCCCTCGGGGAACGAACCTGGCGATTTGATATCAATGGATTGGAGGCGACCATGGAGAACAATCTGCTTCGGCCGGGCATAGAGGCGCCGGAATTCCGGCTTCCCTCGACCCCGGACCAGCAGGTGAGCCTCTCGGAATTCCGGGGAAACCCCGTCATCCTCGTGTTCTACCCGGCTAACTGGAGCCCGGTGTGCGGCGACCAGCTGGCCCTCTACAACGAGGTTC
>DATHFI010000003.1:0-2386 GCA_035490275.1 Planctomycetota bacterium | reverse complement strand
ACCTTGAAGCTGGAAACTTCCGAAATCTGGGATCTGGGATCTGGAAACTCGAAACTGACACACCACCTCCTAGCGTTCCTTCTTGACATACCGCGCCCCCTGCCTAGAATCATTGACCCGCAGGCGGGGCCCGCCCATGCGCATCGACGTCGTGACGCTCTTCCCCGCGATGTTCGCCGGCGTGATCGGGGAGAGCATCCTGAAGATCGCGCGCGACAAGGGGGCCCTGGACATCCGGCTGGTCGACCTGCGCGACTTCACGACGGACAAGCACCGCAAGGTGGACGCGCCGCCTTTCGGGGGCGGGCCCGGCATGGTGATCATGGCCGACCCGGTCTTCCGGGCGGTCGAGCACCTGCGGGCCCACGGCGCCGCGGACTCGGAGCTCGTCCTGCTCTCGCCCGCCGGGCGGAAGCTGGACCAGCGCCTGGCGCGGAAGCTGGCGAAGGCGGCGGGCCTGATCCTGCTCTGCGGCCACTACGAGGGATTCGACGAGCGGGTCTCCGAGGGGTTGAAGCCCCTTGAAGTTTCGATCGGAGATTACGTCCTGACGGGCGGCGAGCTCCCCGCGATGGTGCTCCTCGACGCCGTCGGGCGCCTCCAGCCGGGCGTGGTCGGATGCGCGGGATCGCTCGAGGAGGAGTCGTTCTCGGACGGCCGGCTCGAGTACCCGCACTATACGAAGCCCCGGGAGGTCCGGGGGATGAAGGTGCCCGACGTGCTCGTGAGCGGGCACCACGCGAAGATCGCGGAGTGGCGACGGAAGAAATCCGAGGAACGGACGGCCGGACGGCGGCCCGACCTCGCGAGGAAGAAGTCGAAGAAAAAGGAGCGGTAGCGGCCATGAGGACCCTGGATCCGATCGAGAAGGAATTCCTGAAAGCCAAGGTGCCCCTCTTCGAAGTGGGAGACACCGTGGAAGTCCACGTCAAGATCGTCGAAGGCGACAAGGAGCGGATCCAGATCTTCACCGGGATCGTCATCGCCCGCCGCCACCAGGGGCTCAGCGAGACCTTCACCGTCCGCCGCATCGTCCAGGGCGAGGGCGTCGAGCGCATCTTCCCCATCCATTCTCCGCGCGTCGCCGCCATCGAGGTGAAGAAGAAGGGCCGCGTCCGCAGGGCGAAGCTCCACTACCTCCGCGAGCGGATGGGCCGCGCGACGAAGGTCGAGGAGCGGACCGGAGCCGTCGAGGCGGCGACCGCCGCGGCCAGGGCCGAGGCGAAGGCCGAAGCCAAGGCCGAGACGAAGCCCGAGCCCAAGTCGGAACCGAAGGACGAGCACAAGCCTGCCAAGAAAGCCGAGACCCCGGCGAAAAAATAAGCAATTCTCTATTCTGGATTCTCGGGTCGACTGTCATCCGTCATCGGTCATCGGTCATCCGTCATCGCTCATCGTTGTAGCCATCGATCGTTCGTCATAGAATCAATCACTATGAGGGGGGAGACTCCGGATCCTGATCGGGCTTTCGAGGACAGTCTTAGACCCGCCTCGTTCGACGACTTCGTCGGCCAGAAATCCGTCATCCGCAATCTCACCGTCTACGTCCGCGCCGCCCGCGAACGCAAGGAGCCGCTGGACCACGCTCTCTTCACCGGCATGCCGGGCCTCGGCAAGACGACGCTCGCCCGCATCATCGCCCACGAGATGAAGGCGCGGCTCCACGTCACGAGCGGCCCCGTCCTGAAGCGGCCCGGCGACCTGGCCGGCATGCTCACGAAACTCCAGACGGGCGACGTGCTCTTCATCGACGAGATCCACCGCATCCTCGCCGACGTCGAGGAATACCTCTACTCCGCGATGGAGCAGTTCTTCATCTCGATCCCCGTCGAGTCGGGACCCAACGGCCGCACCATCAACCTGCCGCTGAAGCGGTTCACGCTCGTGGGCGCCACGACGCGCGAGGGGCTCCTCTCGAAACCCTTCCACGACCGGTTCAAGATCCGCGAGAAGCTCGACTTCTACCCCGTCGACGATCTCGTGAAGATCCTGGCCCGGTCCGCGCGGCTCCTCTCGATCGGCCTCGAGGCGGACGCCTGCCGGATGATCGGCAACCGCTCGCGCGGCACGCCCCGCATCGCTAACAACCACCTGCGGCGCGTCCGCGACGTGGCCCAGGTCCGGGGATCGAAGGCCATCTCGATCCGGCTCGCGGAAGAGGGGCTGGCGATGCTCGGCGTCGACACGCTCGGCCTCGAGGAGATCGACCGGAAGATCCTCAAGGTCCTGTGCGGGCAGCCGGAGCCGGTGGGACTGAAGACGATCGCCGCCGCCGTCGGCGAGCAGGAGGACACGATCGAGGAAGTGTACGAGCCCTACTTGCTCCAGCAGGGTCTGCTTTTGCGTACGTCGCGAGGCCGAAAGGCGAGTCCCCTCGCGGTGGCCC
>DATHFI010000002.1:0-7115 GCA_035490275.1 Planctomycetota bacterium | reverse complement strand
GAAGTGGCTGATCCGGGAGATCGTGATGTCCGACACGTACCAGCGCACCTCGCGCTCGAAGAAGCGGGACACGGAAATGGAGAAGTACTGCGCCGTCGCGTCCGTGCGGGCGCTGACTCCGGAGCAGATCATGAACTCGCTCCTGACGGCCGCCTCGGCCGGCGGGGATCCGCAGGGCGCCTTCCGGCCGCGCGAGCTGCTCGGCGTCTTCCGCGATTTCCGGTACGCCTTCGGCGACGACGAGGGGGCGGAGGTGGTCGATTTCCAGGGCACGATCCCCGCGGCGCTCGTCATGATGAACAGCCCGGTGGTGCAGCGGGCGACGATGGGGACGGCGCGCGGCGGCGGCGGCCGGCTGGCCCAGATCGTCTCGCTCTACAAGAACCCGAAGGACCAGGTGACCGCCATGTTCGCGGCGGCGCTCTCGCGCGGCCCCACGGTCGCCGAGCTGAACCGGTACATGCCCATCGCGGCCAAGGGGCCCCAGGGCGCCGAGGACGTTTTCTGGGCCCTGCTGAACAGCAGCGAATTCCTGTTCAACAAGTGAGAAATCAAGAATCAAGAATCAGGAATCAGGAATTGGGAATTAGGAATTTGGAAGGGTTCGACCCAAGCCTGATTCTTGATTCCTGATTCCCTCCCCAAGGCCCCCGGTATAATTCCCCCATGCCTTCGGATCCCCCCACGGTCCACGCCTCGGCCCAGGCGATCTTCGACGCCGAAATCCAGAAGATCCGCGAGGCCGGGCTCTTCAAGGACGAGCGCATCCTCCTCGGGGCCCAGGGGCCCGCGGTCCGCGTCGGATCACGCGAGGTCCTCAACTTCTGCGCGAACAATTACCTCGGGCTCTCCTCCCACCCCGAGCTGATCGCGGCGGCGCACGCGGCCCTCGACTCCCACGGATACGGCCTGAGCTCCGTCCGGTTCATCTGCGGCACCCAGGATCTCCACAAGCGGCTCGAGACGGCCCTCGCGAAATTCCTGGGGATGGACGACGCGCTCCTCTACACCTCGTGCTTCGACGCGAACGGCGGGCTCTTCGAGACGATCCTGGGCGAGGAGGACGCCGTCATCTCGGACGCCCTCAATCACGCCTCGATCATCGACGGGATCCGGCTCTGCAAGGCGGAGCGGTTCCGGTACGCGCACGCCGACATGGACCAGCTCGAGGAGTGGCTCAAGCAGACGCAGAACCGGCGCCTCCGGCTCATCGCCACGGACGGCGTCTTTTCGATGGACGGCGATATCGCGAACCTGCCCCGGATCTGCGCGCTGGCGAAGGAATACAACGCCCTGGTCATGGTCGACGACTCGCACGCCACGGGCTTTCTCGGGAAAACGGGGCGGGGGTCGCCCGAGCATCACGGCGTCGCGGACCGCGTCGACATCATCACGGGCACGCTCGGCAAGGCGCTCGGCGGCGCCGCGGGAGGGTTCACCGCCGCGCGCGGATCGATCGTCCCTCTCCTGCGCCAGCGGTCGCGCCCCTATCTCTTCTCGAACACCCTCCCGCCGCCGATCGCGGGCGGGGCGATCAAGGCCCTCGAACTCGTCGGGCGCTCGACGGAGCTGCGCGACCGGCTCGAGGCGAACACCCGCCGCTTTCGCGAGGGGATCCGCGCCCGCGGCTTTTCCCTCAAGCCGGGCGAGACCCCGATCGTCCCGATCATGCTCTTCGACGCCAAGCTCGCGCAGGAATTTGCGCGCGCGATGCTCGACGAGGGGATCTACGTCGTCGGCTTCTTCTTCCCGGTCGTGCCGAAGGACCAGGCCCGGATCCGGGTCCAGATCAGCGCCGCGCACACGGCGGAGCACATCGATCGCGCCCTCGCCGCATTCGAAAAAATCGGGAAGCGGCTCGGAGTCGTGAGGTAGAACGGCCGCTTTCGCCCTTTGACTTTCGCATCGTTATCCGTATCATTTCCCGATCCCATCGGAGGCGCCTCCATGACCCGAGCCCTTGCCTTCATCGCGGTCCTCGCTCTCGCCCTTCCCGCCGCCGCCCAGGATCCGCCCGCGGGCGCCGGGGTGCGCATCCCGGTGGACGAGCTCGTGCTCGACAACGGGATGAAGGTGCTCACGGTCGAGCGGCCCGGCGTCCCCCGCGTCTTCTGCGCCCTCTACTGGAAGGTGGGCTCGGTCAACGAGCGGCCCGGCATCACGGGCCTCTCCCACTTCTTCGAGCACATGATGTTCAAGGGGACCGACGTGATCGGCACCTCCGATCCGAAGCGGGACCGCGAGTTGAACGCGCAGATCGAAGGCGTCATGGGCAAGATCCGGGAGCTGAAGCTCCTCGGCCTCGAGGCCCTCCGCCAGGGGACGCCGACCTCGGAGACGGCCCGCAAGGGCGGCGCCACGATCCCCGCCGAGGACGAGGATAAGTGGAAGGCCCTCAAGGCCGAGTACGACGCCCTCATCGAGGACCAGAAGAAGATCTCGGTGGGCGAGCACCTCTCCAAGCTCTTCCAGGCGAACGGCGGCACCGGCCTGAACGCGTCCACCTACTACGACTGGACGCGCTACTTCGTCGACATGCCCACGAACAAGGTCGAGCTCTTCTTCTGGCTCGAGTCCGACCGCTTCCTGAACCCGGTCTTCCGCGAGTTCTACCCCGAGCGCGAAGTCGTCAAGGAAGAGCGCCGGATGCGGTACGACTCGACGCCCACCGGGCTCATCCAGCAGACCTTCATGGCCCAGTTCTGGGAGTCCCATCCCTACGGCTGGCCCGTCATCGGCTGGATGTCGGACATCGATCAGTACACCTACGCCGACGCCCAGAAGTATTTCGACACCCACTACGTGCCGCAGAACTGCACCGCGATCTTCGTCGGGGACTGCAAGACGGAAGAGATCCGGAAGATGGCGGCGCGCTACTTCGGGCGGATTCCGAAGGGGAAGATCAAGCCCGACCCGATCGTCACGCTCGAAAACGAGCAGGTCGCCGAGAAGCGCGTGGTCGCCGAGGCGGAGTCCCAGCCCTCCCTGCAGATCTGGTGGCACGGGCCCGCGGAAGTCCACGCGGACGGCCCCGTTCTCGACATCCTTGCCATCGTCCTCTCGGGCCGGACGGGAAGGCTCTACCGCACGCTCGTCGAGGACCAGAAGCTCGCCCTGACCGCGAGTTCCACCTTCTGGGGCCTCAAGTACGGCGGCGCCTTCGAGCTCTCCGCCAACCCGCGGCCCGAGGTCCCGTTCGAAAAGCTCGAGGCGGGGCTCGTCGGGGTCGTCGAGAAGCTCCGGTCCGAGCCCGTGTCGGACCGCGAACTGCAGAAGGCGAAGAACCAGACGTTCTCGGGGCTCGTGCAGGAGCTGGACACGAACTCGGGCATCGCCACCCGGCTCGGGTTCGCGGAAATCAACGACACCTGGCGCGATATTTTCAAGGTCGTGCCCGACACGCAGGCGGTCACGGCGGACGACGTCCTTCGGGTCGCCAGGAAATACCTGACGCCCCAGGGGAAGAACGTCCTCATCATCAAGCGGCGCGGCGCCGCGGCGCCCAAAGAGGGAGGTCGACAGCCATGAAGCGCGGAATCGGAATCGTCTTCGCCCTCGTCCTCGTCGGCGCCCGTCCGGCGCCCGTCCAGGATCCGCCGATCGCCGACCGGCCGGAGAAACTGACCTATCCCTCCATGAAGTACGAGGTCCCGGATCCCGCCAGGATGCGGACCGTCCTCAAGAACGGCATGGTGGTCTACGCGATCGAGGACCGGTCGCTTCCGAAGGTCGACCTCTCCATCGTCCTTCGCGCCGGTTCCTTCTGGGAGCCGAAGGGCAAGGAGGGCCTGGCCGGCATGACCGGCGCCCTCATGCGGACCGGCGGGACCAGGTCGCGGCCTCCGCAGGAAATCGACGACCAGGTGGAGTTTCTCGCGGCCCAGCTGAGCGTGGGCGTCGGCGACGTCTCGGGGAACGCCTCCCTGTCGATCCTGAGCAAGGACTTCGACGCGGGGCTCGGCCTCCTCACCGACATCCTGGCGAATCCCGATTTCAAGCAGGAGAAGATCGACCTCTGGAAGGCGCAGCAGCTCGACCGGCTGAAGGCGCGCAACGACGCCACGGCCGCGATCGAGGGGCGGGAATCCACGCTGCTCCTGTACGGCGACTATCCGGTCAATTCCCACATGACGAAGGCGTCGCTCGACTCGATCAACCGCGACGACCTGGTCGCCTACCACCGCCGCTTCTTCCATCCGTCGGCCATGATCGTTTCGGCCGCAGGCGATTTCTCGAAGCCGGAGCTTCTCGCGAAACTCGAAGGGGCGTTCAAGGAATGGCCCACGCCCGCGCCGGAGAAGGTGACGATCCCCGTGGTGAACTACCAGCCCAAGCCGGGCGTCTACTGCCTCCCCGCGAAGCAGGCCAACGTCAACCAGGGCCGGGTCACGATCGGCCACCTCGGGATCGACCTGAACAATCCGGACGCCTTCGTCATCCGGATCATGTCGTACATTTTCGGCCAGGGGGGATTCTCCTCGCGCCTCGTGAAGGTGGTGCGGACGGACGCCGGCCTCGCCTACAGCGTGGGATGCGACTACCGGCCGGGAGTCTCCTACACGGGCACCTTCCGGATGCTCTTCCAGAGCCGGAGCGAGTCGTGCCTGTACGCGGCGAAACTCTGCCTCCAGGAGATGGAGCGCATGCAGAAGGAGCCGGTGACGGAGGAGGAGCTGAAGGGCGCGATCAGTTTCTACATGGACGCCTTCCCGGGGCTCTTCTTCGCGACGCCGATCCAGACCGCCTCGACCTTCGCCTCGGCGGAATTCAACGGCTATCCCAAGGACTACTACCAGACCTACCGCGCCAGGATCAACGCGGTGACCGCGGCCGACATCCAGCGCGCGGCGAAGCAGTACATGAAGGCCGACAAGCTGGTCTTCGTCTTCGTGGGCAACCTCGACGCCATCAAGGGCGGCGACGGGAAGACGCCGGTCAAGATCGAGGACTTCGGCGCGGTGACGGACCTGCCGCTGCCCGACCCGCTCACGCTGGTGAGGCCGGGACCGGGCCAGTAAGCCCCTGTTTCCGGCGGTCAGCGGGGTGGAATAAGACATTCCATATTCCACAATCTGGAATCCACAATCCGGATTCGGTCGGCTATAATCGCGCGCTCATGAAACTCGCGGGGCGATCGGCGCTCGTCACGGGGGGTTCCAGCGGCCTGGGTCGCGCGATCGGACGCCGCTTCGCCGCCGAGGGCGCCCGCGTGATGTTCGTCGGCCGCCGCGAGGCGCGGCTCCGCGAAGCGGGACCCGACTGGGTGACGGCCGACCTCACCAAGCCCTTGGAGTGTTCCCGCGCCGTCCAGGCCGCAGTCGACCGGTTCGGGGCGCTCCACATCCTCGTGAACGCCGCCGGAATCATCGGCAACGGGGGCATCCTCGACACGACCCCCGAGGAATGGCGGCGGCTCTGGGACGCCAACGTGGAATCGGTCTTCCACGTGACGCGCGCCGCGGCGCCCCATCTCATCCGGAACCGCGGGGCGTCGATCCTCAACATCTCCTCGGTGTGCAGCCTGAGGCCCTTCCCGACCCTGCTCGCGTACTGCGCGGGGAAATCGGCGGTCGACATGATGACGCAGTGCCTCGCGCTGGAGCTGGCGCCGCACGGGGTGCGGGTCAACGCGATCAACCCGGGCGTCGTCGTCACGGAACTCCACACGGCCTCGGCCGCCGTGCCGGATTACCCGGCCTTCCTCGAGCGGTCGAAGACGACGCACCCGCTCGGCCGCGTGGGGTCGCCCGAGGACGTGGCCTCGCTCGCCCTCTTCTTGGCGAGCGACGAGGCGTCGTGGATCACCGGCGCGGTCCATTCGGTCGACGGGGGCCGCCAGCTCCTGTCGGCCCGCTAGGAACTCTCCCCATGAGCCTGATCCAGTTCGACAAGCCGCGGTCGATGAGCGCGGAGGCGCTCGTGCGGGAGCTCCGCAGCTCCGCGCAGTGCCGGGGCCTCGAGATCCTCCTCTGGGAGGAGGAGATCACGGTGGGGGACGGGAAGTCGGGCGCCGAAGTCACGATCCGCGTCGAGGCCTCCCGCGTCGAGCTGGAGACGGGCGGATCGAAGCGCGACCTGGCCGAGAAGGTGGCCGGGGCGCTCTCCGCCCAGGGCCTGCGCCGCCGCCCGCCCCCCGGGACCTCACGCGCGAAGCGGTTCAACCCGCGCCCGGGCCGGCCGCCGGAAGTGCCCTGAACCCCCGACGGAATCAGGAATCAAGAATCAGGAATCAGGGCCTAGAAGATGTGTGTTACAACACGCATTGACCACGGGGCGCAAGCGGGGGGCTGGAAGCGGATTAGCCCGGTTCGGCGGGCTTGCGGACGATCGTCGCGGAGCGGTCGAGCCCGAGCAGCTCCTCGATCTTCTGGACGAGCGGGCGGAAGCCGCGGGCGACGCTCACGAGGCCTTCCACCTGGAGCGATGTGACCACCTTCTGGATCTCGGGCGAGGTCTTGATCATCTGCTCCGGCTGGTCATGGTAGAGGACCAGCATCGTCGGCCGCATCGCCCGGCACCGGCGGAGGACGCCCTCGAGGTTGTCCTGCGCCCGCTGGGTCGCGGCGAAGTGCATCGTCATCACGTCGGGGACGTTCGCGTCGAGGGAGAGCTCCACGTCCCGGGTCGACGTCGCCACCCGCACGATGACCTTGCCGCCCCGCTCCAGCTCCGACTTGAGGATGAAGGTCGTGTTCGTGTCGCGGTCCACCACGAGCACGCGCTTCTGCATGATCTTCTGGATCTGGTCGGTGAGCCTCTGCTCGCGCATGAACATGAGCAGGTCGTCCTGGAGGATCAGGTAGCTCATGTTGCCCTGGTTGAAGTTGGCGCGGAGCGCCCCCGCCTCGATGTACTTCAGGATGTCGCGGTCGGAGAGTTCGGTGATCGCCGCGACCTGCTGGACGGTGTAAAACGTGGTTGCCGGCACGGTCCTATTGTACCTTGCCCCGCCGAAACGTCCAGTCCCTCACGGCTTCCGGCACGTGACCTCTCCGAAAGCTCTGTTGAAACCGTCTCCTCACCCCGAAGACACAGAGCCACAAAGAAGAGGGATCCTTGGGATGCGCCCGCCGGCGTTCGTGGCCCGAAGGGCCACGAACCGGCCCCGGAGGGGC
>DATHFI010000001.1:0-2596 GCA_035490275.1 Planctomycetota bacterium | reverse complement strand
ACACGGCGGCCGAGGCCGCCTCCGACCCGCCCTGCGTGGGCAGGGGGAACTTCAGGCCGAGCGACGGGCGGTCCACCGGCGTCGCGCGCAGGATCCGGACGGCCTCCTGCAGGTTCTGCACGAGCGTCGCGCGCCCGGGATGTCCGGCCACGCCGAAGACTCCGGTCCAGAATGCCGATGCGCGCTCGTGCTTCAGGTACTCCTGGAACTTGGCGCGGTGGGCGTTGACCGCCGCAGGGTCGGGCCCCTTGATACCGTCGATGCGGGCGAAGAGCTGCTTGACGTCCGCGTCCTTCCACCCTCCCGCGGCCAGCTCCTGGGCGGGATCCAGGAAATCCCGGAAATGCAGGGGGAGCAGGGCGGCGTCGCGCTCGTACGGGGCGCAGTCCACGTTCAGGAAGATGGTGAAAGGGTACTTGCGTCCCGCCTTGTCCGTGCCGGGAACGCCCGCCCCGACGAGGAACCGGGCCGCGCCCGGCGGGCGGAAGAGGAACCGGAAGGGAGCGCACTGGCCGTAGCCCGATTCCCAGCTTCCTCCGAGCGCCGCCCGCGCGAAGGCGATGCCCTCCTGGAACCACTGGTCGAGCCTCTCCACCTCCGGCGACTGGTAGTTGTACCGGATGAAGTCGGCGAAGATCGGCAGCTTCCCGTAGCAGCCGGCCGGGGTTGTAGTCACGGTCCCAGTTTCTCCGGGCACTTGAACGCGGTGAAGAAATTCGCCACGAACGGGTGCAGCGCGTCCTTCAACTCCAGGGTGCAGTCGGCCATCCGCTTCACCGGCGTCCCGGAGACGACGACGTTGTACGTCCAGGTGCATTCGTACACCTTCTCGCTCTTGGGCTTGACCCCCCCGTCGGCGAAGAGGCGCAGGAGGCCCCAGTCCATCCCGCCGAACTTGTCGATGGCGGTGCGCATGTTGTCGTCGTGGCGGATCTCCACCTTGGTGCCCCGGGGCGCCGCCTCGGTCCAGATGATCGTCCCCCGCCGGTCCGGATCGTCGAGCGAACTGAAGTGCTTCTCGGTGTTCACGTAGAAATTCACCTCGACGACGCCCCCCCGGAGTCCGAGGACCACAGGGATCGTCAGCTGGATCTGCTCCGAGTCCTTCGGATAGAGGGCGTCGCGGAACTGTTCCGCCTTCTTGACGCACTCCTCGTAGTCGGTGGAGAAGCGGACGAGGCGGCGTTCGTCGAAGTTGAACCCCCGGTAGAGGCGCTGGAGCATTTCGTTCGTCTTCCAGAAGGTCCCGCTCTTCGGATTGAAGACCTCGGAGAAGGCCTTCATGGGAATCTCTTCCGCGGCTTCCGTCGCCAGGGGGTACTTCCCGGCCAGCTTCTTGAGGTAGACCTCGTAGATCGACTTCTTCCACAGGGATTCGGCCTCCGCCTGGGCCTCGGTGACGAGCGCCTCGATCGTGCTCATCAGCGACCGGGTCAGGAATCGGGCCGCGGAACTGGCCAGGGCCGGATCGGCCAGCTTCACGGAATTCTCGATGTTGGTCTTGGCGTTCGAGAAGAGGTAGCTCAGGTCCTTGAGCGCCCCATCCGCCATCGAGACGAACCGGTCGCCGGGGGGCGACGTGGACTGGATCTTGTCGAGCCCGCGCTGGAGCTCCTCCAGGGCCTTCAGGGCGTCGTCCACCCACTTGCGGTCGTCCTTGGTTTCGTTGATGACCTCGCCCTTGCCCAGGTCGAGCCGGCGACCCTCCCAGATGCCCTTGAAAAGGTCCCGGTAGGCCGAATCGGTCGCCGTCAGGACCTTCAGCTTGTTCGTGGCGTCCCGAAGGTTGTCGAAGTTCTTGAGCTCGACGTTCTCGAGGAAGAGTTGCCACGCCCCCGTGTACTCGGACTTGTACATGGTCCGGAACTGCTTCAGGATCTCTTCGGCCGACTTTTCACGCTCCAGCTTGGCGAGCTTCTTCGAGAGGACCTCGCTGTTTTCGTCCATCGCGCTCTGCATGTATTCGTTGTAGGCGCGCTGGGTGTAGTACCCGCGCACGTGCTTGTCGTCCGGGCACGAGAAGAGTTCCTTGCCCCGGGCCTTGATCATTGTTTCGTGCGAGACATTCGGATAGCGCTCGCCGGCCAGCCGGATCATGTCCCGGAACGCTTCCGTGATCCACGGCCCTTCCGCAAGATCCCGGGTCACCTGGGCGAGCGCGGGGGCGTCAAAGTCGATCAGGGGCAGGGAGATGTCCTTGTACCGTTCCCGCTCTTCCGCGGAGCCCAGGGCCGCGGCCTGGGCCACGTAGAAATCCAGCTGCGTCCCGGCGATCTTCTTCAGCTCGGGCGGGAGCGTGGTCGCGGCGGGACCCAGCGCCTTCAGCCAGCGATCGTCCTCCATCAGGATCAGCGTCATCAGGTTCTTGTCGGGCACTTCCTTCCGCGCGAGCATTTTGTAGACCTGGACCAGGTCGTAGAGCTTGTCAAAGTCCTTGCGGCCCTTCCCTTCCTTCGCGCTCCGTGCCTTCATCTCCTTCATGAGGTTCTCGCCCGCCGGCTTCAGGAAAAGCGAGTTGATGCCGTCGATGTAGACCTTGCGGATCCCGGATTTCCCGTCCCGGCCGAGGTAGATGTGCTCGCCGCGGTAAAGGCCC